>NZ_BTPT01000021.1:0-66631 GCF_054408565.1 Vallitalea sediminicola | reverse complement strand
TCCAGTTTCTCCTGTCGCTCCGGTATCTCCTGTTTCTCCTATTGGTCCGGTTTCGCCTGTCGCTCCAGTATCTCCTGTTTCTCCTCTTCGTCCTCTTAGCCCTCTTGGTCCTCTTGCTCCTGTGTCTCCTGTTGCTCCTGTTTCTCCTGTTTCTCCTCTTCGTCCTCTTGGTCCTCTTGCTCCTGTGTCCCCTGTTTCTCCTGTTTCTCCCGTTGGTCCTCGCTTTCCTCTTTTACCTCTAGGTCCTCTTTCTCCCGTATCGCCCGTATCTCCTGTTGGCCCTCGCTTTCCTCTTGGACCTCTTGGTCCTCTTGGTCCTCTACAACAACATACCCAACAGCAATCATCAGTACAACATGAATCTAGGTCATCAAACCATTCTTCCATTTCTTCAAAATCAATTTCTTCGAATTCAATTTCATCCCAATCACATTCATATCTTCCGTGATTATGATTATGTTTCTTCTGCTTTTTCATTTCTCACATCCTTTTATATATTATTCTTATTATAATATATGTACAAGCATGTACTAATGTGAAAAATCAATTATAAATTAGGTACTCCCATAGATATTCAGTTAAATAATATCGTAATTATCACCTATTTTAATAATATTGTTTTAAACTCACTACCATCTAGCATCACACAGATTTTTTCTCTGCTCTTGAATTCTTTCTTTTCTGTAGTCTCATCTAACATTACTTCTGACACTTCTCTTTCTCCTATATTAATCAAATGAATCTTATCTTTCTCAACATCCTTAATATTTCCATTGAATACCCTTAAAATATATCCATCACTTTTTTCCGCTTTTTTGAATGCACTTAATACTACATTTCCTTCTGTAAATTCTAATAGTGAGTAGTTTTGTTTTTTATCTCTGTTTTCACTTTTGTTTAGGATGAAATACTCAAAGTTATTCTTGAATTCAGCTGCTTGATATACTTTCAGTGGAGTAAATGTTTCTTTGGAAAACTTTGATAAGTAATTTTCCTTGCAATCATTATATAATACTACTGAAAAATTGAATTTCATTTTCTTCAACAACTTTGCATCTGGAGTTTCCCATTCCATACCTGATGCTCTACCTGGTCTATCTAATAGATTGCCTTTACCCATATAAGGAATCGACCTAAACATTGTTACTGCTATTGTATCTAATCTTTCTCCAACGATTTGATATTCTCTAACACAATCTGTAAGCACCGCTACTCCATACTCTTTATTTTTCAATGTCACGAAACTCTGCATTGGCTCTATGGTTCTAGGTTTTTCAACCCAACCTTCTTTTTCCCATATCTCAACTTCTTTTAAGTACGTTGGTCTTTTGATACTACCAAATTGTTGATCTGCAATAGACACTTTTGATTCTATATCAGTTTTGAACAAGACTCTCATTCTATGCTCAATAGCTTTATTATCTATAGTTATATCTATATCTACTTTTCTTTCTCCAGTTTTTATTATCATTTCAACTTTTACATCTAATTCACTATTTAGTATATCTTTCTCTCTGGAAATAAGATTTTTCGGCATTTTCATTTTCATGTTATACGAAGCTTTTTGAACTAAGGAACTTCTTTCTATGGTCAAATCTAATATATCCGAAGGATTAGTATAGTAATATTTATCTTTTCTTGGCTCTGAATAATCATAAGTATCTCCGTCATCACCACTATCTTCTATCACAAAAAAACCTTTAATTTCATTTTTTGTTCCTTTATCAATTATTGCAATCCCATCTTTATTGGATACTTTTATTTTTATAAATTCATTTTCTATTATATTTTCAGTATCAGCAATATTACTTTCTACTGTTTTTTCTAACTCCTTGAAATATAAAGTTTTGTATCCCATAGATTCTACGTCTTTAACCTGTAGATACATCTCAGTCTCATATATTTTCACGTTTTCTTTTACCCAATTCGGATTATATTCACCATTAACACCTATCTCATCTAAAGAATCATTATGAATCTTTTCTGTAACATCCTTGCTATTTATAATATAATGTTTTTGCTCTACCCCTTGACTATCAACCACTTCAAAATTAGTTCCTGGTGTAAATAACCTTACCTTTATAATTTCACTTCTTTTGTATGGAAGGTAGTTATATACTTGAAATTGAAACACATCTTCCTCTGGTATACTTTGACCAATCAGTCTTGCGACTATTTCAAATAAATTATCAGCTAAATCATTTACTCTTTTGAATCTACCTTCAATGTCTTTGTTTACAGTATCAGAATTACACATTCCTATACTATCATGTGCGGCATTTTCAAACATTAATTTCCACATCTCTTCTATAGCTTTATGATTATATCTAATGCCCAAGCTATAAGCTATAGTACACATTGGTTCAATAATATTTACTAACTTATTTTCAGTTTTATTATTCAATATTTTTAAATCTGCACGAGTAGAAAAAATAGATTTATGTACTCTGCTTTTTTGTCCAAAAGTGAATTCTCCTTGATATGTAGGTATATTACCATTTTTTATTCCTTCAGATTCCAAAGCTTCTAAAGTATTGTACAGATTATTAATCTCTACGTCTAATCCTTGTTCTTTTGCCTTATCTATTATTTCCAATAAATCTCTTCTAATAGGTCTTTGATCTTGTCCATTCATAAGTAAGATATGATTACTAGTAGCGAATGGCAATAATTCCTCAAGCTTATTATTGAAATATTCTCTTATTTCATCTCTTTCTCCTGGTGGATTAATCATGTTACCATAATCTATTATATTATGAGTAAATACCTTAGAGCCACCTGGTCCTTCCCAATAAAATTCTGCCTTGTCGATTTGTTTTTCTGACTTTCCTCTTCTAAAAACACACTTATTTATGTTAAAAGCATTGTATATTTGTGGCATCTGAGCTGATTGTCCAAAACTATCTGGAACATATCCTACAAGCATTGTATTACCAAGTTCTTTAGCTCTATTCATACCATAGTACAGATTCCTGACTATAGATTCTCCTCCTATAACCATAAGATCTGATTGTGTATACCAAGGACCTATAATTAATCTTTCTGTAGATACTAGTTCTTTAATTAACTCCTCATCTTCAGGATAGTACTTTATATAATCATCAATAATAGATACTTGTGCATCCAGTAAAAAGTATTTAAACTCTTCATTTTCCTTTAAGTAATCCATTGCCTCTTTAAAGTTATGCAGTGCAAACATTAATGCTTTTGATGATACAAAATACCATTCCCTATCCCAATGAGTATGGGGCATAATTGAAATTTTGCTCTGTCTATTCATAAAAATGTCCTTTCGTATCTATTTTGCCAAGTTCAACAAATATTCACCTATCTCTACAGAATGTTTTAAAGCAGTTTCTCTGAGCTCAATAGGTATTTTATTTGTAAAGTTATGAATCTCATATGTAAAATCATATTTATAATCAATTTCTTTTAAAGTCTTCATAAGTGGAACCCAATCTATTTGACCATAAAAAGGTGCTACATGATCATCTCTTTCGCCTGAATTGTCTGCTACATGAGTTGCAGATAATCTTTTTCCTATCTGTCTTAAAGCTTTGTTTTGATCAATTCCCATTAAGTTTCCATGTCCAAAATCCCAACATATCCCTACTGACGAATCATTAATACTATCAACAATACTAATCAATTCCTCAACTGTTCCTGTATATCTTCGCTTTCTTTCAATAGGAAGTTCAAAAAGATTTTCTATAGCAATTCCTGTTCCTACTTTTTTAGCAAGTTCTATGTGCGGTGCAAAATATTCAAGATTACTTTTTTTAGATTTTTCTACTGACAAACCATTATCATAAACAGTACCTGCATGAAAAACGACCCACTTGACTCCTAATTTTGCAGAACCTATAATTGCTCTACGAACAAGTTCTTCACGCCAAGGACGATCTTCAATAGTCATGTCACATACATTGTAAAATGCTGAGTGAGACTGTGAAAATTCTATTCCAAGCTTAGCCCCCAGTTCACCAATACTGTCAACCCATTCTTCCCAATTATCAAATGTAAGGGGCATTCCCTCATTTGACATATCACAAAAATTGATATCAAGCACCTTATAACCTGCCTTTGCACAGGCTTCTATACATTCTTCAAGTGTTATGCTATTCTGAATACTCTGATACCTATCCATAATATTTGTTGATGTTGATAACCTCATAATGTAACCCTCCTTATACATATTTAAAATATTACATAACCATTATGTTAACTCTATTAATAAACATGTGTATATAGAAAAACTATTTTTAATTACTTTTTTGTAAGTATACATTATTGTTAATTGCAATAATAGGGAATTTTTTGCTCTTATTATGGCTTATTCTGTTTTTTTATTTGCTCACTCCAACATGCACTATATATGAACTTAATGAGCCTACTATACTATCTGTGTGTTAAAATAATATGAGATGTTTATTAACGGTTTCAATCACTATTATATACAAGTCATAAATTCAAGAACTTTTTTTTAAATCGATTGTAGCTTTTTATATAGTTAAAGGGTATTAATAGTGAAAGGGGAATTTAATTTATGGAAAATGAATCATTACGTACGGATGATTGCATAGATAATGTAATAAGATTTTATTCAAATATGGTATATCGTTTGGCATTCTCTCAAGTGAGAAACAATAGTGATGCTGATGACATATTTCAAGAAGTATTCCTGAGATACCTGAAAAAGCAACCACAATTTGAGAATGAAGAACATAGAAAAGCATGGTTGATCAGAGTTACTATCAACTGTACAAAAAAGTTTTGGGCATCATCATGGCTGAAGAAAACAGCTCCACTAGATGAAAATATTACTTTTGAATTCAGTGAAGAGAATGATTTAAACTACGAGCTTCAGAAATTATCACGAAAATATAGAACCGTAATACACTTGTTCTACTATGAAGACTTGAGTATTGCGGAAATAAGTGAAATCTTGAAACAAAAACCATCTACTATTAGAACACAGCTTACCCGGGCAAGACGCAAACTGAAAGAAATTTTAAAGGAGGATTACCATGTTTAGAGAAAAATATAATCACATGAATGAACAGATTTATCCATCAACAGAACTTGTTAATAAAACAATTAGTTCAGCTAATTCAACTATATCAAGAAAAAAACAACATAAGTTAATATTTCGTAAACCTATAATTATAGTAGCTATGCTTACGATTTGCATATTTACAACTATACCTATATTGGCAGCTAGAGTACCTGCCGTTTATGAATTGATGTACCATCTTTCTCCTAATGTAGCACAGTTTTTTATTCCAGTTCAAAAATCTTGCGAAGATAATGGAATTAAGATGGAAGTAGTTTCTACTTATATCCATGACGATACGGCAGAAATTTATATTACGATGCAAGACCTTACAGGTAACAGAATTGATGAAACCACCGATCTGTATGATAGTTATTCAATACATCGTCCATTCAATAGTTCAGCAACTTGTCAGCTTGTTGGATATGAAGATACTACCAAAACTGCAACATTCCTTATCTCCATAACTGCATGGGGAAACAAAAATATAACAGGAGACAAGATAACATTTTCAGTAGGAGAGTTTATAAGTGATAAACATATATACGAGGATATCCCAATAGATATTGTCCTTTCAACAATACGAGTAGCCTCTGAAACTAAGGAAGTAGAAATAATTGGTGGGGGTGGTTCGAACTTTGAAAAATTCTTGTCAAATGAATCTACCACAAATGTACTATTTACCTCTCAACCAATGGATTTTCCTGTTGAGGGTATGGATTTTACAGGTATTGGTTATGTGGATGATATGCTGCATATTCAAATAGGTGTTACTAATCCATTAAATAATGATAATCATGGATTTTTTACCCTAAAAGATAAAAACGGGAATGAAATTAAATGCGATTATAATATTTCATTTACAGATACTTCTACTGATGGTGAGCGAATAGATTATATTGAATATATGTTTGATATTCCACAAGCTGAAATAGAGCAATATTCTCTTATGGGAGATTTTGTTACAAGTGGTTTATTTACAGAAGGGAATTGGCAAGTGACATTTCCTTTAGATTCGGATAAGTAAAAGATTAAAATTATTGTTCAATTAAAAGGGTCTACGCTCAAAGTCGTAAACCCTTTTAACCTACTTTAACAACTCACTACATTCCTTCACATAATATATTTTTAGCTCATGTAATGCCCTTGTCATACATACATATAACAACATCCCATCTAATTTATTTGTTTTATAATTATCTCCTCCTCCGGGAATAATGACACAATCAAATTCTAATCCTTTTGCAAGATATGAGGGTAACAATACAACTTGCTGACTGTACTCTGATTCTCTATCCTTTAACCATTGAACCTTAATTCCTTTATTCGTCATTTGATTATACATTTTTTCACACTGCTGATTATTTTTACATATAATTGCTATAGAATTATACTTCTCTATAAATTTATTTATTTCTGTGGCAATATTATCTACTATATCTTCATAACTATCTTTTTTAATTTTTTGTACTTGCGAACCATGCCTAAGTACTGGATGTGCCATTATGATATTTTCATCTTCTACTTTTCCAATTACTTCATTAGCTGCATTCATGATCTCTACTGTAGTACGATAACTCTGCTGCAGATACTTTATTTGACATTGATCCTTGAATACTAGTTGTTTAACATCTTCCCAATCACTAGTACCTCTATGATAATTAATACCTTGGGCAATATCTCCAAGTATAGTAAATGTAGCTTCCTTCATTATATCGCTTAATATATAATATTGAAAAGTTCCAAAATCTTGTCCTTCATCTATTACAATGTGCTTAGTGTTTGATATATTCTTAGCACCTATTAATTTATGTTGTAAATACATGAGGGCTGGTAGGTCTTCTATTTCAATCATTTTATTTGTTCGGATATTTTTGGACATTTCTTTAAAGTAATCCATTAAAGATTCTTTATCACTTATGAGCTTTTTAATGAATTTATCTTTTATCAAGAACCGTTCATAATATTTGAGTATTGATTGTTTAGGCTCTTTCAAATAAGTATTCATCAGTTTTATGAAATTCTTTTTCATATTTTTTATGCGAATTTGTTGCTCTAGATGAATTTTTTTAATCTCTTCATTGTGATTAACTATGTTATTTTCAGTCTTTTCAATGTTAATTTGCATTTGGTTTATAGTTGCATATATATTATCCTCTATATCACTTTTACTATTTTCAAATCTTGTAGTCATTAATTTCTTAACCAATTTTATACTTTTCAATACAGAATATCTTTTATAGTTCTCATAAAATATTCTAGATAATTCACTTGCCTCTATTATTAGAACACCTTCAAATATTAAATCATCTTTAGGAAGTATTTCATTAATTATCCCATTAACGAATTCTTCAAGTATCCCTTTATATTTCAAGTCAGTTTTTATACGAGATATTGTTCTTAATGATTCTACCAATTTCTTATCACTTTCATTTTCAATAATCTTTTTTAATTTATCATCATCTTCACTTATATAAAAAAGTTCTGGTACAACATCTTTTGTTAGGACTTCCATAGTCGTTTGTTCTACATCTTCTACACCTAATTCTGGTAACATATCCTCTATATATTGTAAAAACAGCTTATTGGGCGCAATGATCATGAATTCATCCGGTCTATATCTATGTTGATACGTATAGATTAAATATGCAATTCGATGTAATGCAATGGTTGTCTTTCCACTTCCAGCAACCCCTTGTATAATTAGCGATTTCGTTAAATCTGCTCGAATGATTTCATTCTGTTCTGATTGAATTGTCGAAACAATATCTTTTAATTTTGTATCCTTTTTATCTTCTAATGCTTCTAAAAGCATTTCATCTATTGCTGACACATCAATATCTGTTATTTTATCCAGATGTCCATTTTCAATCTTATAGTTTCTTTTTAATAATAACTCCCCACCAATAGTACCTGCTGGACAATTATAATCCACACTTCCAATATTGCCATCATAATACAGAGTAGAAATTGGTGCTCTCCAATCCGTTATAATCATGACTCCATCTTCATCACTATCAGTATCCATTAAAGATGCTTTACCTATATAAATATTTTCCAGCTTATCTTGATTTTTTTCTCTAAAATCAATTCTTCCAAAATAGGGATTATGAACTGACATTTCTAGCTTTTTCATTCTTTGGTTATCCATATATACTATTTCCGCAATAACCTCCTCATTTAATACAGTATAGGTTTTATTACTTAACAATACTATTTCCTCTTTAATCCTTTTTTTGATATATTCTAATCTTTCCTTTTCTTCCATATACTCCTTATGCATTTTAGCTTCCATGATTTTTTACCTCCATATCTATTACATTCGAATGTATCTCTTATTCTATATAAAATAAAAAAAATTACTAGACTTATACTTTGATTTGTGTTATAGTATTGAATACAAGTTTACCTAATTTTCGAGTTGATATTATTTATAAATTACACTAAATATATTCTTACTTTTAAGTATAAAAACCACAACAATTTATTTGCTAAATTGTCGTGGTTTTATTAATTGAAGGACATGGAATTAGAGCTTTCTATCTATCAAGATATTTATGGAGTTATCGTACGAATCTTTAATGAGGATATACTATTGTCGCCAATAAAGTCATCCTCTAAAGAATAATCGCTGGCTTTAATAACTTGAGATTTCCCTCCTAAATCAATATCTTCAAATGCTTCTACTTGATAATCTCCTATAATTTTTATGGATGATATTGTATCATTATCAAGCCCAAATCCATACCATGAATGAAAATTACCTGATACTAATCTAACCCATTCTCCTGAATAACCAGTATCTTTATAAATAAAGACTCCTTCTTGTAGCTTAGTTGAATCAACTTTATTAATCTTGATAGATGAAATTTGATTATCACCAATAACATTATCGCTTAAATCTGAATCACTTGCCTGTAAATACGAATACTTTCCTCCATAATTTTCGTTTTCATATGCTTTTACTACATAATCTCCAACAATTCTTATTGATGACACTGTATCATTTGCAATCCCAATTGAATCAGTATTAATACAGTCAAATGAGACTTTTGTTTCTATACCACCATAATTCTTCTCGCTGTACAAATAGACTCCTTCATTACCACCTTTGACAATTCGTAAGGATTGTATATCATAGTTAATATTAAGATTAGGATTACTATTTGTAAAAGTATGTGACGTTCCTGAAAAATATGTATTTTCAAAACCTGTTATTGTATAATCTCCATCAAATTTGATTGATTTAAAATCATAACCATATATGCTATATAAATTCATAATCTTGTTATTACATGAATCTTTAAAAAGTGCTGTTCCTTGGTAATTTATATCAGTAAATAAGTCTACTTCAACTGGTTCTTCAATTATTGCTGGATCCTTTGGCTGAATGTAGTCGTAGTCTAGAGTTTCATCTTCATATATTGTTATAGGCTTAAATTCAATGCTTGAAAGTAACGGCTGAGAACCGTTAGTTGTTTCAATTTTTATTTCATTAATTCCCTTTTTCAGCCTTACTGTTGCAATATTATAAAGATCATATGTACCATTATCCGTAACAAAACCATTTGTAGACATATTCAATGTTGTTTCTGCAACATTAGCATATACACCTGTATCATAATTTAATAAATAAGTTGTAATTTCTGTATTATTACTTGTACTGCTTGCACGATAACGAATTTGGAAGTCTCCTTCTACAGGAGAATATATTTTATATCCTGTAATATATGGTTTTATAGAATCTCCACCCAACAGTAATTCATCTGTCTGTTCATCATAAGTACTAAAGTTATATTTCTCTGCTGGAATTATGGATATCCTATCATCAAAAACCACGTTATCATAATTGCTAAATTTAGGTCTAAATTCAAATACTACACCTAGGATCGAATGATTTAATCCCTCTGGCTTACCAGAAGACACATCGAAATTTTCTCTTTTCCATAAACTGTATCCATCATAGCTAAAATCCCATGTTTTACCATCCTCAGATTTAATTCCTATATCCGTACCATTAATGCCATATGCCATAGGTACTATATACGAAACTGCCTCATTTTCTCCCGGTATAGATCCAGTATGAGTACTCACAGCATCAATATCTCTAAGTACTCCTGTACTTTGTAGATTCATGCCCATTGTATAATCTGAATAACTATTGTATATACTTGCATCTATAGGACTAATATCTATAACTGTTACCAAATTAGAACTATCATAAGATTTATATCCAATTGTAACAGGCTGTGGCTGCATCCTCTCATAAATATCAATTTCGTCATAAGTATTAAAATTGTTTCCACCAGCATGATTACCTATTCCTACTATAGGTGAGTATATATGTTCAACTTGTTCAAAATTGACATTATCTGGGTAATTCTCAATATCATAATATGTCCATAAGCTTGCTAAATCTAAAACATTCATTCTCATATATCTCTTATAGTCATTAATGTAATTCCATCGATACGTCTCTACATTTCGTGCAGGCTCTAAATCATATACACCAACTGATTCTGGAAACTCAGTCATGACATCGTCTTGTTTTCTCGAATTTAGCCCTTCTTGATATATTCTTTGCACATATTGTCTATAGTCTTTAACTTTATTTTTTATATCCTGAGTATAAAGATTTACTTTGGCATTAGAATATCCCCATTCCAACCCATTTAAAGCTAAATCTCTTAATAAGGTTAAATGGAGGTTAGCCATCAAAGTGAATAATGGTAACGATACCACTTCATAACCATCCTTTTGGAAATTCGAAATATATTGTTCTATATTTGATAAATATTCGTCAGCTGAGGAACGAAGTTCACTTTTTAGAGTTTCTAACGAATCATTTGTAGGATTCTCTAAATATTTTGAATAAAGTACTAAACTCTCTCTATATCTGTCCGCATTATTTAAGATTCCTAAAATGTTAGTTGAAAGTACTCTTAATGTATCTTGGGAAAATTCGTAATTTATGACAGCACACATTTCATCTTTAATATTAGCTTCAAGTTCAGGTATAGAATCTGGTATGAACAAACCTGCTACACTAGATACAAGTGCTCCTACCTGTGGAATACAACCTATCGCTCCTGTTACAACAGCTTTAGTTGCTGTCACTCCATCTTCAATAGGTAAATCCACACCTGGAATAAGGTCAAAGCCAGGATCATCAAGTAATGCATTTTGAACGTCCAAATAATTATCAGTTTCTAATAATTGAATCAACTCTTCAGTCGTCATATTAAAAATTCTTGCTCGTGTATAACTATTAATGTCTTCAAAAATATCATTCGTTTGGGTTGCCGTCACACTTAAAGTGAATATTTGGATTAACATTACAGTTATCAATATAAAGCTTATAATTAATTTTCTTCCCTTTTTTTTCATGCCTTTTCCTCCATAATCTTAGTATGTTCTATATAGATTTAATCCTAGATAATTTTGGCATATTCTATATAGTTTTAGTTCTACTTACTGATTTTTATATTAAAGCTGCAGCATTAATAACATTTTGATTATAAAAGGTATCTACATTATTATTAATTTGAAAATTTCATCATTCTTTATATTATACTATATTTTCACATTATTCTTACTTTTAATCATTATATCAATTTATTTAATTGTGTTCAATTGTTTTTATAAAAATAATCATATATTTATATTTTTTATAACATTTTATAATATTTATCAATTTGCAAATTACATAAATTTATTAATTTTTGTGCAACTATAACAAAAAAGAGTCTACAACCAAAAGCTGTAGACTCTCATACAAAAACGGAGAGATAGGGATTTGAACCCTAGGTGCGGTTTTGCCGCACAATGGTTTTCGAGACCATCACCTTAAGCCACTCGGACATCTCTCCAAATACACTTAACTATTATATCACTAAATTTTCCAATAAAAAAGACCTAAAGATAAAATCTTTAGGTCACTTTATTAAAATTATAAACTCATAATATTTTCAGCTTGAGGACCTTTAGCACCTTCAACAACGTCAAAAGAAACTTTTTCGCCTTCTTCTAAAGTTTTGAATCCGTCTTTTTGAATTTGTGAATAATGAGCGAATACGTCATTTCCTTCATCTGTTGAAATAAAACCAAAACCTTTGTCTGAATTAAACCATTTAACTGTACCTGTCATAATATCTTACCTCCGAATTTTTATTTTTCCTTATATCACTTGTAAATAATTCATCAATAAAAATTCGAACTATATTATAAAATCTAATATTAGATAATTCTCGTTTATTAACTTGATAATTTTTTACTTATAATGCAAGGTTCTATATAATCATATACTATTTCAGAAAAAAATCAAGGGTTTTTCGAAAAAAAATTAAATTTTTTTCATTTTTTTTGAAAAAACACCCCTTATTTTACTAAACGCGTATTATTAGATCTAAAATATGCTCTTTATTAAGCTTTTTGGTTATAAAATAAGTTAAAATATAATGAACGATTATTAGAAAGTACTATCATTTTCTAACCAGCGATAATTATAGAACTATATTTTGGTAATGTTAATCTTATTTTTCCTCTTCTGACTTCATATTTTTCATTATCTATGTTAAAACTATCTTGAGTCGTAAGTATTATTTTTTCCATACTGTCTAAATCTGTTATACCCAACTCCCAAACAGGAATATCAAAGCTTTTTTCTTCATTGTTATTATTGACTGCAATTGCTAGTTTGTTTTTGTCATCCCATCTTCCATAACTGATAATACCCCACTCTCCATATAGATATTTCAATGAACCTGTCCTAAGGGCTTTATATCTTTTATGGATTGATATTATTTCTTTATGGAATCCTAATAGTTCTTGGTCTTCATTTCCCCATGGAAAGGCTCTCCTATTATCAGGATCAGTCCACCCACATAGACCTGCTTCATCACCATAATATATAGTAGGTGCTCCCTGCCAAGTCATTTGTATTACTACTGCCTCTTTCATAATCCCTTTATTAATATTCTCATTAGCCTTCTCAGGACCAAGATTGTTGGTTCTACCTACCATATGATTAGTTCTAGTCATGAATCTTGAATGATCGTGATTAGATAATTCGTTCATTGCTGTTAATAACGACCCAGTTAGAAAACTTTGCATATTATGAGTCATAGTCTCAAAAAAAGCTTTATGATTATTAAGCAATTCTCCTTTAAATTCATCACTATGTTTCTCTAATCCTGTCAAAAACCAAGTAACCGGCTCCATGAATGCATCATAGTTCATAACTGTATCCCATTGATCTCCCAAAAGCCAATCCCTGGAATCGTCATAATGCTCAGCAAGAATAATAGCTTCATCATTAGCTGATTTTACAGATTTTCTGAAATCTCTCCAAAACATATGATTGAATTCTTGAGAATATCCAAGATCAGCTGCCACATCTAATCTCCATCCATCAGCATTATAAGGCGAACTAACCCATTTCTTCCCTATATTCAATATATAGTTATATAGTTCTTTTGAACCTTCATAATTAAGTTTCGGCAGAGTCTCATATCCCCACCAACCATCATAATTAGTATTGTTAGGCCACTCACATCTGCAATGGAAATGAAAAAATCTAGTATATGGACTGTTCTTTGATTCATATGCCCCTATATCATATTCAGTTTGATTCTTATATATATTCTCTCTATCCAGCCATTTATTGAATGAACCACAATGATTGAAAACTCCATCAAGGATGATCTTCATACCTCTTGAATGTACTTCTTTTATAAGTTCCATCAATAATTTATTACTGGCTTCTAGATTCTCTTTATTAGTGGTCCTCATTATATATTTTGTTGCGTATTCATTACATGGATTATTATTATCAAGAACGTCCCCGCCATCATTAACTACAACACCAAAGTGAGGGTCAACATAATCATAATCTTGAGTATCATATTTATGGTTAGAGGGTGAAACAAAGATAGGGTTAAGATATAATACATCAACACCTAGATCATTTAGATAATCTAGTTTTTCAATAATCCCTTTAATATCTCCACCATAGAAATCTCTTACACTATCAGCATCTGGATGCACATGCCAGTCATTTATTCTTCTAGTTAACTTTTCTACATACAAGTATTCATTATCTACAACATCATTGGATTTATCGCCATTGTGAAATCTATCAACAAATATTTGATAAAAAACTGCCCCTTTAGCCCAGTCAGGAGTTTTGAATCCAGGTGATATCCTATAATTGAAATGAGTATTAGGTTCACGACTAATACCTCTTTTATTATAATAACATCTAAAATTACCTATATTTATTTCAAAATAATAATCTAGAATATCTTCTTCAAGCCTAATTTCTCCTGCATAATAATCAAATAATTCATCTGATTCATCTATATATAATTCAAGTCTATTTTCATTATAGATTACAAATGCATTTTCTATATTATCTTTCTTGGTTCTTAATCTAACTTTTACTGATTGATTTGCCTTTGGTTCAGAAGGTATTCTATATTCAATGGTTCCATCACTAAAAACAGCTCTTTCATCTAATATTGGTTTATTATTATCCATATACAGTAATAATCTTTGTGCTAATGAAAGTTCTTTGAACGTCTTATGTAACATAGGATAGCCAAGCCTCCTTATTCTATCTTCTAGAACTAATCCTCAACAATATCATATCCCCAATTATATAAGTGATCAATTCTATTATTATATTTTGTTATCGCTTCTCTTTTTGAAGTAAAAACATCTGTATTTATATACACTGTCATATTACTTCTTACATCATTTCCAATTTCAATCACTTTTTTATTATTAGCATTTAAGATTAATTTTATAAAATTATTTCTTTTTAGGAAACAACTTTTATAATATGTTCTCACCACTATCACCTCTATACACTATATTCATTACTAATATAAGTTATACAAGTTAATGTTACCTCTAATAATGTTGTTATCTTAATAACTTATCTTCGTTTATATTCTGTCCAAATATTAGCAAATATTTCATAGAATATAGTAATTTACATAAAAAGGCTATAGGAAACTTTCCTGCAACATAAAAAAGACAGCCTACCGATCGGCTGTCTTTTCCCTTTAAGGAGAAGGTATTTGTTCTTATGGGGTGTAGCAAAAACTTTATTATTTATATATATTGTATTGGGGGGTTTTACAATAATAATTATAGCATTAACCCAGAAATAAGTGTGCATAAACTTTCAATAATTTGACTATTTTTATTAGTAGTATTATACAACGAATAATTTGATCAATTTATGTCCCTTTCAATTATATACAAAAAGGTCAAACTAATAAAGCTAGTTTTTGCACAGCCCCATTTTTTAACAATTTTTTTATATTTTTTTGTATAAATCTTTCTCAAAAATTTGCCTTACTTCACCCACATCTTTAGTTACTCCTAGAACTATCATTAATTTAATTCTTGCCTTCTGTCCTGATAGATTATCTCCTAATACGACTCCCATATCCCTTAATTGTCTTCCTCCACCTTTGTATCCATAAGAATCAAGAACTCTGCCTTTTGCACATCTTGATACTATGACAACCGGAATATCCAAGTCAATAGCTCTCTTAATACCTTTTAACATAGTTGGTGGTACATTCCCTCTACCTAAAGCTTCTATGACTATACCTCTATAATTATTATCAACCAGATAATCTATGAATACTGAACCAAGACCAGCTACAGCTTTAATGAGAGCAACTCTATTTTCGATTTTTTCTGTAGTAATCTTAGATGCTTTTTTCCTATCTCTGTAATATATAACTTGGTCAGAGTCTACAATACCAAGAGGACCGAAGTCCATACTCTGAAATGTGTCAAGACTTAATGTATGAGTTTTAGTTACTTCGTCAGCTGCATTTACTTGATTATTCATGACTACCAATACACCTTTGTTCTTAGATTCTTCAGAACAAACTGTGCATATTGAAGCAGCCAGATTAGCAGGGCCATCATATCCAAGTTCTGAACCATTACGCATTGATCCAGTTACGACAACAGGTTTTTCTGAATCAATAATAAGGTCAAGAAAATACGCCGTTTCTTCAAGAGTATCTGTACCGTGTGTAATAACTACTCCTTCTATATCTCCTCTACTTAAAAGTTCGTTAGTGACTCTTGCAATGTCTAACATCATGTTGGGAACGATATGAGGTCCAGGATAAGCACCATAGTGTATAACTTCAATCTGTGCCATCTTTTCTATACCTGATACCTTAGATATGATATCTTTATCCGAAAGTGCTGGTATAGCTGCTTTTAACCTTTCATCAACCATCATTGATATTGTTCCACCAGTAAAAATTAATGCGACTTTTTTCATCTAAAACCCCATCCTTCCATCTATATATGTTGAACTTAAACATCTACACATCCATTTCTATAAGTCCAATATATTTCCCTTGATTTTATAAGCCTAATAGAGCTAAATAATTGCTGACTATATAGAAATTATTTAATTCAACTTATATATAAACCCTTTTAATAATTATTAATTCTCAATTATATGCTTTCTCTGTAGATATATTTTTCCAGAAATCATTAACTCTCTCTCTCAATAGATCACTAGATGCATAATGAGCATGATTCCATTCATAAGGAAAAATCCTTTTATAATAATTACTACCAAATCTCTCATCTATAAGAACAACGATTCCTACATCATTCATTGTTCTTATTACCCTTCCTGCTGCTTGCATGACCTTATTCATCCCAGGATACATATAAGCATATTCAAAGCCGTTATTCGATGCATTATCAAAGTAATTCTTGATAAGATTCCTTTCATTGCATATAGAAGGTAACCCAACCCCTACAATAACTGCGCCACTAAGTTTTTCTCCTGCTAAATCTATACCTTCACCAAACATACCCCCTAGTACTGCAAAAGCTACAAATGAAGTCTCTCTCTCATCATGAAATTCTCCTAGAAAATCTTCTTTCTCACTTTCGCTAAGTCCTCTTTCTTGTTTTACAATATTTATATCATCATCTTCTATTATGTTGATATACGTGTCATATACCTCATCCAGATACTTATAGGATGGAAAAAATATGATGTAATTACCCTTTTTCCCCTTAACTGTATTATATATAGTCTCTACAACATTAATATAAGTATTTTGCCTGTTCTTATATTTTGTAGATACCTTGTTATCTATTAAAATACATAGATTTTCTTGTTCGAAGGGAGATTCTAGAGTCAAACCATAATTCTTTTCATTACCTCCAAGTATCTTAACAAAATAATCCATCGGTGTTAATGTAGCTGAAAATAGCACAGTAGATTTTGCATTCCCCATATAATCTCTTAGATTCCCCGATGGATCTAAGCAAAAAAGCTTTATCATAACATCATCTTGTATCTTTTCATAATAAGTTATATATCTATCATCATAGAGTTCTGCTTTTTTAACAAAATCATAGCTATCAAAATAAAAATCCAATAATTCATCCATATGTTCCCATTCAACCAAATTGGCAAATATCTTTTCTGTTCTGTGTATGACCCCTCTAAGTATATCTACAAAATCCTCAGAATAATATTCTTCCACTAAGAAATCTCCTACGATTTCACATTCATGTCTCTTTTCAATCATAAAGCTATTCAATCTTCCTAGGTACCTATAAAGAGTTTTATCAATATCCTTGACTTTCCTTCTTAACTTTAATATAGGCTTTTTATACATACTGGCAGAATACATTTCCCTTGCTCTGTCAACTAGGTTATGAGCTTCGTCAATGAGAAATGTATAGCTTCCATTACCTTCAACAAAAAATCTTTTTAGTACTGCGCTAGGGTCAAAAGCATAATTGTAGTCACATATGATACAATCGCTGAAAAGTGCTAAGTCAAGGGTCAACTCATAAGGACACACTTGATATTTCTTAGAATATTCTAAAATAGTATCCCTGCTATAATCATCAGCTACAGTTAACAACTCACTGATAACTCCGTTTATTCTGTCATAATGTCCTTTTGCATATTTACAATATTTACTGTCACATTTTTTCTCATCATTCAAGCATATCTTATCTTTTGCAGTTATAAGAACCCTTTTTAATTTTAAACCATCGTTTTCTAGTAACTTGATTGCTTTTTCTGCTACATCCCTTCCAATTGTCTTTGCTGTAAGATAAAATATTTTAGATTTTTTCTTATCCATAGTCTTTATTGCAGGATAGAGTGTCCCCATGGTTTTTCCTATACCCGTTGGAGCTCTGGCGAATAACTTTTCATCTTCCATTATTACTTTATATACACTATTCATAAATTTCCTTTGACCTTTTCTAAAAGAATCAAATGGAAATTGTAAATCTTTAATACTGTCATCTCTTAATCTATTGTAATCAATAATTTTCTTGGCAAATTCTATATATATATTTATTACACTAAAATAAAATTCTTCTAATTCCTTAAAAGTAACTTCTTCTTGAAATTGTTTTATGGCATAACTACCAAGCTCAACATATGTTAACTGAACTATCAACTTGTCTATGTTTTTTTGTTTGCCATATATATATGCATACATCTTCCCTTGAGCTAGATGCAATTTATTATAATCTTCATCTATGTTTTCTAATGATTTGGCTACTGATTTTATTTCATCAATAATTATTATATCCTCAAAAATAATACCGTCAATACGACCATTTATCTCAAGTTCTATATCATCAATCAACACTTTATCTTTAACTGGTACTTCTGATTCATATGCATCATATTCTTTACTGAATCTCTTCTGAATTTTTTGGTGTGCTTTTATACCATCAGCTGCTCTGCTTGATGTTAAAAAAACTGATTTTATATCACCTGAACGCAGAACGAATTCTATGAGTTCTCTTACTGATATACTTAATTTATTAGAAAACATTTCAATACCTCATTTATTTTTAGTATACTGTTTATTTTTAGCAATTATTTAATTCAACTTGTCTATATTATAGCAAACAATCTTATATTATTGTATAATAATATTAATATAGATAAGTTGAATTAAATTGTATTGATTAAGGAGAGGTTTATTATTAAGATACTTGTTGATGGTGATGCATGTCCCGTAAAAAATATTATTATTAGAATTGCAAAAGAATATAACATCCCTGTGGACATTTTTATAGATTCATCCCATATTTATGAAAATGATTACTGTAATATTTTTGTTATTGGAAAAGGAAAAGATGCTGTAGATTTTGCCTTAATCAACAGAAGCGATAAAGATGATGTAATTATAACTGGTGATTACGGTGTAGCAACCATGGCTCTAAGTAAAAAAGCTTCTGCTATTCACCCCAATGGTTTTATTTACTCCAATGACAATATTAATAGACTTCTTATGGAAAGGCATATTTCAGGCGAAGCTAGGAGAGCCAAAAAAAGGTATTCAAAAATGAAGAAAAGAAGTATAGAAAATGACACAAAATTCGAAAACAATTTCCGCAAGCTTATATTATCTATATTAAGTGATGATATTACTTCATAAAAAAAAGGATGGCTTTTGCCATCCTCTAAATTAATCTTCTATTTATCTTGACCAGCATCTATATCTAGTTTCATTTGCTTTTCAACAGGTGCAACTACCACCATATCCACATCACTTTTATCTACTTTTTTAAATTCTTTGTCAAATAAAGCAGCAAATTCTTTTCCAGATATTTTTTCTTTTTCAAATAATAATTGTACTGTTTTATGCATAACATCCAAATTCTCATTAAGTAATCTTATAGCTTCGTTATAAGCATTATCTACAATACGTTTTATTTCACTGTCAATTAGACCAGCTATATTTTCTCCATAATTTCTTGTATGACCCCAGTCTCGCCCAATGAATACTTCGTCATTATCATTACCAAACTGAATAGGTCCTATTACATCACTCATACCATATTTTACAACCATATTTTTTGCTGTTGAAGTTACTGATTGTAAATCTCCATATGCACCTGTTGTAATATCATCAAAAATGATCTGTTCAGCAGCTCTACCACCTAGACCAACAATTATATCTTGTTCCATTTCTTTTTTACTTTGATAAGTCTCATCGTTTTCAGGTAACGGCATAGTATAACCACCCGCATAACCTGTAGGTATTATTGAAATGCTGTGTACTGGACTTACAAGAGGTAATACATGGAATAATATGGCATGCCCAGCCTCATGATAAGCTGTAATTTTCTTTTCTCTTTCGGTGAGCACTCTACTTTTCTTTTCTGTACCTACACCTATTTTGATGAATGCTTTTTGAATATCTTCTTGCTCAATAACCTTTTTACTAGCTCTTGCCGCATATATTGATGCTTCGTTCAATAAGTTTTCAAGATCGGCACCAGTAAATCCTACAGTTGTCCTAGCTACGATTTTCATATCAACATTATCTGATAAAGGTTTCCCTTTTGAATGTACTTTTAATATTTCTTCACGACCTTTGACATCAGGTCTTCCTACAACAACTTTTCTATCAAATCTACCTGGACGTAATAATGCAGGGTCTAATATATCTGCTCTATTAGTTGCAGCTATAACTATAACACCTTCATTAACTCCAAATCCATCCATTTCAACAAGTAATTGGTTAAGTGTCTGCTCTCTCTCATCATGACCTCCACCAAGTCCTGCTCCTCTTTTTCTACCAACAGCATCAATCTCATCAATAAAAACAATACATGGAGCATTCTTTTTAGCTTGCTCAAATAAATCTCTTACTCTGGATGCACCTACACCAACGAACATTTCAACGAAATCTGAACCAGAAATACTAAAGAATGGTACCCCAGCTTCTCCAGCTACTGCTTTGGCAAGTAAAGTTTTACCTGTTCCCGGAGGTCCAACCAATAAGACACCTTTTGGTATTCTAGCACCTAATTCTACGAATTTTCGTGGACTCTTAAGGAATTCCACTACCTCTTCTAATTCTTCTTTTTCTTCTTCAAGTCCAGCTACATTTTGGAATGTAATTTTCTTATTCTCATCTGCTACCATTTTAGCTTTGCTTTTACCAAAGGACATAACACGGTTTCCACCGCCTCCTCCTTGGGCTTGATTCATTATAAAGAATAATAAGAAAATTACAGGGATAAGAATAATTAATGATGGTAATATCTGAATGAACCATCCAGGTCTTACAATATCCTTAACATATACTTTCTTTCCAAATCCTTCCATCTTATCTTCAAATTTTGATGTATTTGTTATTGGAAAACTTCTCGAATCAGTATTTTCAAAATAGACTGTTACAATACCAGTAGGTATTTCTGCATTCTGTTTAACTTCAATTCTGACGACATTTTCAATCTCTTTAACTAAATCTTGATACCCATAGTCACCTTTCATAGTATCAAATTTGTTACTTGATATAAAAACTGCGATAAGTAAAACTAAAAGTAAAAGCGCATAAAAACTAAATCCTTTAATATTTTTTTTCATGTGCTTGCCTCCTTTCCTATCTTTAGAATATTTACGATTTTCGTTTATCAAATATATTAACTATTCATTGTTCCAATATATGGTAAGTTACGATATCTTTGCATATAATCAAGACCATAACCTAAAACAAATTTATCAGGTATACTGAATCCTCTATAATCAACTTGTACGTCATCAACGACTCTTCTGTCTGGTTTATCTAATAATGTACATATTTTAATACTATTTGGTTTTCTATCTTTTAAAATATTAACCAAATAACTAAGTGTTCTACCTGAATCTATAATGTCTTCAACAATAATTACTTCCTTACCCTCAATTGACTCATCAAGATCTTTTACAATTTTAACCACACCACTACTTGATGCTTCATTCCCATAGCTTGAAACAGCCATAAAGTCCATCGTAACAGGAATATCCTGAATTTGTTTCGATAAGTCAACCATAAACATTACTCCGCCTTTAAGTACGCAAATCAAGTGAACTTCTTTACCTTTATAATCTTCTGATATTTGTTTACCTAATTCTGCAATTCTTGCGTTTAACTCTTTGGCAGATATTAATGTTTGTATATTATGCATCATAATATCCTCCTCTAATAATATCTCACTTCTAATATTTTTTTGGTTGAAGCAGTAACCTTGTATGCCTCACTTATTCTATAACCAATGACCCAAATTATATTGTTTCCATCAGCTAATAGTGGTATAGCATCTCGTTGTTCTTTCGGAATTTTACAATCAATAAAATATTTTTTTAATTTTTTGGTACCATTAATTCCTTTTATGGCGATTAAATCTCCACTCTTTCTACTTCTAACCTTCAAATTATCTTTTATTTTATCATAATCAAACCATTTCGTATATAAATTTTTAGGAATATTATATTTTTTCTCTTCAATAATGCGAAAATCTAAATGTTTATTTAATTCTTCTATATATGTTTTTGATAAATCTCCTGCATCGTAATTAAAATCATTTATCTTATTTTCTCCCAAATTGGTTATTATGATACTGTCATACGTTTTTTTTGCTATTAATCCTTTTGGTAAATTTATTCTTTTACTAACTTGTTTATCGGCTAACTGAATTATCTCATTAATATGCTTATATTCAATGTCCTTCAATGAGCTAATCTCACCAATTATGTGTCTTACCAGTCTTCTTTTTATAACTGTATCCACTTGTAAAAATCCTTTTAGATCAATAATGAATTCATTATTTTCTCTTTTGACAATTTGCTCTTTTTCTTTCAAAACAATTTTATCTATATAATCATCTTCACTTCTTACTAGATTAGCAGTATTAACTAAATTAGCAATAAAGTTCTGATTAAAATTATTTTCAATGTAAGGTATAACAGTGTGACGAATTCTATTCCTAGTGTATATTTCCATCTCATTAGTATAATCGTCTCTGTATTTTATATCATTATCCACGCAGTACTCTTCAACTTCTTCTCTAGTACACTCAATCAATGGTCTAATGATATTGTCTCTTTTGGGACGTATCCCACCAATTCCTTTGATTCCAGTTCCTCTTAACAGATTCATTATTATAGTTTCTGCATTATCATTAATATGATGCGCTAGAGCAATCTTCGTCCCGCCCCATTCTCTACTTGCCTTTGCAAAAACTTGATATCTTACTTTTCTACCCATTTCTTCTTCAGATATTTTATTTTCTTTTGCTAACTTTTTAACATTAAAATAATACACATGACATATAATACCTCTTTCATGGCAAAATTTTTCCACAAATTTGGCATCTTCATCTGCATCTTCTCCTCTAATACCATGCTGAACATGTATAACATGTAGATCTATGTCCAACTTACTCTTAAGATTATATAGCATATGTAATAAACATATGGAATCAGCTCCACCAGATACACCAATAATAATATTATCATCTTTATCAATCATATTAAACTTTTGGATAGTGCTTAACACCTTATCTACCATACATCTTTACATCCTTCATGATTTCTGTTTAGCTATAAATAAGTGACTCTTTTAATATACTAGACTTGTACAAATAAATCAATAGTCAAGTTAAATCTTTGTAACATATGCTCCATTATTAACAGTTTGTTAATATCTTACGTACTTTTCCATAAGATTAAAAAGCGGAGAATTCGCCATTAACTTATTCTCCGCTGTAATCATTTTATAATGAATCTTTATCCCGCTTTCTCCCATATCCTCATTACTAGCACAGTCATATCATCTTTTACCATACCTCCTGTTTTTTCTCTCGCTGATTCTAATATGTAATCAGCCATATCTTGTGGATTTCTACTATCCAACTTATGTAGAGATTCCTCTACCCACTTATCTTTATCAATTTCCTCATCCTCACAATCTAATATTCCATCTGTAACCATTATAACCATATCGCCATTTCTTAAGTTCTTAGTTGTTGATTCGCTTTCTATTTCATTTAACATTCCCATAGGTAGTGATGTTGATTTGACTACCTCCACTTTATTTCCTCTCTTTATAAATGACGATGCAGCACCGATTTTTACAAATTCACATATACCCGTATATCTATCAACTAAACCCATATCCAGAGTTGAGAAGGTTTGCTCACTAGATTTTAATACAAGTATTGAATTTATCATTTTTATTGCTGTTTCACCATCAAATCCAGCTTCCAACAATTGCTCTAACAATTCAATGGCAGCTTTACTTTCTTTGAACGCTTTCAGCCCTGTACCCATTCCATCTGAAAGTGCAACGATATCTTGTCCTTTTGGTAGATTCAAAAAGGTATAGCTGTCACCTGATACGTCTTTATAGTCTTTACTGGCTCTAGCAACCCCTTTGGCAATTCTGTAAACCTCACTTTCAATAAATTTCACTTCGCAATATTTACTCCCATTAATATATTTGCACCCTTCTTCTAACCTCATTTTTTTCTTGGTGAATTTATTAATCACAGGAGTTATATCTTTCATACACTTCGTTTTATCTCCGCAATATCTTATCTTCAAACTTACTTCCATTCTTTGATTCCTTGCTTTGTATACCACTACATCCTTGACAAGAATATCATCTTTTTTTAGTTCCTCTGAAATTTTATTTTCCAGATCTGTATTGAATTCTATATTTTTATATAAATCATTCCCTAACTTTTCAATAATATCTGCAACGGAATTAAACTGCTGGGATATAAGCTGTCTGTTTTCAGCAATTCTATTTTCCCATGTTAGATTTATTCTATATAATTCAAATAATTTATTTGTTGTTGTTATGAATTCCTTGGGTCTTATACATTTTTTAATAAAGACATCAGGAATATCATCTTCAGTTATATGGTTCTTGTTTTCTACAGCGGAAAAAATACTAAATACTGTTCTATATGTATCGTAAAACTCTTTTTGCCAGCACATTTTACACATGCTACAGTCTTTACATACTCTTTCCGCTACATCATCTAAGAGCTTATTCACCTCCTCAGTTGTTAGATTCACTCTTCTTTCAGATATATGTTCAAAAGTCTTAGCTATGTTTTGAAAAGAATCGGAGAAGTTATTTAATTTCTCACTGATGATTCCTTGTACTTTATCTATATATTTATCCTCTTCAATTGAGGTTTTTTTCATTGAATATATCTGCTCTTGCTCATTGGGCAATATAGCAAATATACCTACACTTACAATCAAAGCTTTTACTATCTGGAAATCCAGGTTAAGGGGAGATATAAAATACCATAATCCAATTGTCCCTAGAGAAAATCCTATTATACTACCTACTTTCCCTAATTCTCTAAATAGAGCTGACAATATCCCAACCATACCAAATATACCTATTATTTCTGGATCATACCTACCCATCAGAACTAGGACAATTCCAGATATCACACCTATGATGGCACCTGTACCAATACCGTGCCTATATCCTAGAATCAGGATAACTGAGAATATCCAGATTTCTATGAATCCTAACCCCATAACAGTAATGTCTGCAATACCAGCAACCGCTGTCCCCATTATTATAGCTTCACTTATCAATATTTCATTAGTTGCTTTTTTATCTTCTTCGTGCTCAAATAAATATTTGAGTCCACGCCCATATATTAATACTAATGAAAAAATAGTAGCACTTTCTAATAATGAAACAAATATATTATTGAATAAATTATGTTGTATGATTGAAGCAGTGATCGTTATAATCAAACAGCTGGTAGCAGCTATCACCCCCTCGTGAACCAATAAAGGTTTCTTGCCTTTTATATCTAAAATAGAATTTACTGATACTATGAGTATCATAATCAATGCATATTTTAATGCATCTATTATTGGCATAGCAGTAAGTAAACCTATCAAAACTGAAAAGAACATCCATATTCTATTCTTCTTATCAATATATACAGCTGAGAAATATGCCATTGCCATAGGATTCATATTATTAAATATTACTGCCCTTCCCATCATTAAACCCACAGCATACATAAAAATTAATTTAAGTATTTTAAATCCTTCTTTTTGTAGTTTTTCTTTTTTTTGTAGTAGCATTTGGGTTTGTCCTACTGTAATGTTAGTTTTACCCATATACTTCTCCTCCCCTTTGCAAAATATTATTTAATTATGATCAATCAACCTCCGATTAATCCAATCATCTCTTGGTGAGAACTAATTATATATTATGCAATTTAAATTGTTTGTCATAACTTGTATTGAAATTAAAAAACTTTTAGACAAATTTTCTCATGAATAGGTTAATTATCGAATAGAGGTGGGTTATTATGTTTATAGGTGGGGGAACGGTCGTAAAGATAGTATAGGGGAATATTACATCAGCCCATTAAACGTCCGTGTTTAAAGGGCTGAGTTCGCCGTCCATGGCTCACTGCTTCATATTCCCCTATACTATCTCCACTCGGTATTTAAATCATTAGTATAAGCTTATAAACATAAGGTGGTTGAAGGTGTAAAATAATGGGCTAATTTAATTTATTAAGCTAATTTATAATTAATTAAATAATAATTACCTTATACCTTTTACTTTTTAATGTAGGCTACAACCGCATTCTTTTTACTGGCTTAAGAGTGGTAAATGTAGAAGTAACCATATATAGTGATAATAACGACTTTTACGGCTTGTTGCCATACCTTAAAAACAGATAGAAGCAACAAACGTAACGAGAGTGTATTATCACTATATATGGTTTCAATATACGACCGTTGTCTATTATATGTTTATTCTTAAGTTTCTAAGAATATAAAATGGCATAAAAAAAAAGAGTATTTCCTTGTAGAGGAAACCTCTTATTCTTCTTCGTTGACGAATATAATTTCACCTTGTTTAACTAGTCCAAATTTTTCTCTTCCTAATTGCTCAATATATTCATCTGATTTAATGTATTCTTTTTGTTTTAACAAGTCTATGTACTTTTCTTGCTCTGTTTCTATTTCTTTTTCTAGTTTCGTTTCATCTTTTTCGAGTTGGATGTTCTTAACATACAGAGTTGATACTTTAATACTTACAACAACGGTCAATAGTATTAATACTAGTGTAGAAAACAATATAGCTTTTGTTTTTTTTCTTTTTTTTCTCAAGTAAACTATCATTCCTTTCACTTAACAACATTGTATATGCTTAAAGCTTATTATACTTTAAGTTAATTAATCTATTTCTTTTTGAATATGATTTTTATGTCTTTAATTATCTTCTTATATTTTATTATCAACCATTTGCCTAATTTTTTCAAGAGTTTATATATTTTTCTGACTACAAAAAAGATAGGACTAAGTAACAATTTAATTGGTTTAATTATTAACTTAAACAAAAATTTAATTATATTAGCTATGAAGGAATATATTTTCATGAAAATCATTAATACCAACTTACTTATTGCTAAGAAATAGATTATTAAACCTAAGAATACTCCTATGTATAAAAATCCTCTTAGAGTGCCATTATTGTTTTTAAATATGTCCAAGAATATAATAAAGCTACCAAATAGCCAAAATATAAAATCTTGTACATTAATAAGCCATTTCGGATGTTTTATTATTCTTCTAAGAACTCTTACTAAATCATACACAAATCCTAGAAAAACACCACTTAGTATTGACATCATAAAGCTGATTGCTTGAGCGCTTACTAAACTATTCATAAATCACCTAACCAAATAATTTTGACATAAATGACCCTTTAGACCCGTATCTAGCACCGTCACTGTATTCTAAGCTTTCAATCTGTCCATCTAATTCCAATTCTTCTTTTTCTAGATTCAATCTGTTAACGTGTAGTTCTAAACCCTTAATGGTAAGCGTACCCATCTCAGTTTCAACCATAACAACGTCTGTATCAAAAGATATAACATCAGAAACTCCTGTTATAGAAATTCTTTCTCTATCATTGATAACTAACCTATGGTTCATATTTGTATTCTTTTCTTCCATAATTACCCTCCTCTTAATGTGGATTACCTATAATTCATTATATTAACCTATAGAGGGATTTATTCTAATCTAATGAGTTTTTATGGGACGTACTTATAAAAAAGAGGCTATCTCATCCATAAAATGCTATATGAGGCAGCCCTTTCATCTATAGATACTTGAACATATCTTTAGCTTCATCTTTTTTAACTGTTTCCTTAACCATTAATACTTCTACCTTAACTGATTTATTACCGAATTGAATTTCTATCATATCACCAACCGATACTTTTGTCCCTGCTTTAGCTACTTTTTCATTGATCTTAATCCTGCCTGCATCACATGCTTCATTAGCTACTGTTCTTCTCTTGATTATTCTTGATACCTTAAGATATTTGTCTAATCTCATGTTACCACCTACCCTTTTTAATGGATTAACCATTTATATAATAAAATAAAATAAAAAAATCTGCACTATATAGTGCAGATTTTTAGAAATTAAAATGTTTTACCTAACGTCCATTTACAGCATCTTTTAAAGCTTTACCAGCTTTAAATCTTGGTGCTTTTGAAGCTGCAATTTGCATTGGTTCTCCAGTTTGTGGGTTTCTACCTTCTCTTGCTGCTCTTTCAGTAACATCAAAAGTACCAAATCCAACTAATTGAATTTTGCCCCCATTACTTAATTCACTTGAAACTACATCGATAAATGATTTTAATGCTTTTTCTGCATCTTTTTTACTTAATTCAGTTTGTTCTGCCATAGCCGTAACTAATTCAGCTTTGTTCATAATAACTCCTCCTCTACTTTAATTTATATTATTTTGAACAAAGACGCATATATGCGCTGCTAAGAATATTCTTAGCTTTATAAACAATCGTTTAAACGATTATTCTTCATGTTCTTTAAGCCGCTCCCATAACTTGTCCAGTTCAGTCATTGTTATGTCGTTCACGCTTAATTCTTTTTGTATTACAAGGGTTTCTATTCCCTCAAATCTATTTATAAACTTTTCTGTTGCATTTGTCAAGGAAAATTCAGTATTTAATTTCAAAAACCTTGAAATATTAACCATTGAAAATAGTAAATCCCCATATTCTTCCATAATATTACAATTATTACCAATTCTCATGGCTTCCTCTAATTCTCCCAATTCTTCATGTACCTTAGCCAAAACTTGGCTTATATCTGTAAAATCAAATCCAGCATCTTTTGCTTTTTTTTGAACTTTTACTGCTCTCATTAATGCAGGAAGAGCTTTTGGTACTTTTCTCATGTCTTCAGTATAGGAAATATTGTTTTTCTCAACCTTCTTGATTTCATTCCACTTTATAGTTACTTCTTCAGGTGATTTATCTTCTTTCTCTTTGAATACATGTGGATGTCTCCTGATTAATTTTTCACAAATACCATTAATTACATCATCAATATCAAAATCCTCATTATCAGTAGCTATTTGAGAGTGGAATATTACGTGTAATAACATATCTCCAAGTTCTTCTTGAAGGTTTTCCATATCGTTATTATCAATTGCTTCTAATACCTCATATACCTCTTCTAAAGTACCATCTTTAAGAGTTTCATGTGTTTGTACTTTATCCCAAGGACATCCATCCTCACTTCTCAATACTCTAATGATATTTTTGAGATCATCAAAAGAATAATTTTTATTATTTTTGTTAATATTTGTCACAACAATCATTCCAATCAAATAATATATAACAAATTATACCATAATATGTTTTACTTATAAATAAATATTTTTGTAGTCTATGTAAATTAGTTTAATATTATCAATTTTTTTTAATTTTTTATAGGTCTTTATTTTATTTCATAGATTGAATTTACTAATTAAACTAAACTAAACCCGCTGAAAACAGATATTTTACAATTAAGTCAAATTTAAATTTTTTTCAGAAAACCATCCTCTGTAGGAACATATACTTTTTTAATAGTTATTTATTACTACTTTAAATACCTGCATTAAAAAAGACTGAGTTATCTAAACCCAGTCTTTTTTTTATTGTTCCATTTGCTTCCCTAAAAATCCTGCTGCTGAATGAGCTAATTTAGTTTCAACTTCACCCATTTTTATTTTACTATCTTTACTTAGGAATATGACCGCTCCTATAGCGTCACCTTCTGATATTATTGGAGTTATAACCTCAGAGATATATTCATTATTTTCTCCATCATATAAAATATCTATAAATTTCTTTTCATCTTTATTAGCTAGTATTGTTTCTCTTTCAGTTATTGCCTCTTCTAATTCTTTGCTTATTTGTTTTTCTAGAAATTCTCTTTTGGAGCCACCTGATACAGCTATAACTTGGTCTTTGTCAGATATACATATCGTATGTCCAGTAGTTTGTGCTAAAGCTTCTGCATACTGTTTAGCAAATGTTCCAAGTTCACCAATAGGTGAGTATTTTTTAAGTATTATTTCTCCATCTTTATCAGTAAATATCTCTAAGGGGTCTCCTTCTCTTATTCTTAATGTTCTTCTTATTTCTTTTGGTATAACTACCCTACCAAGATCATCTATCCTTCTTACAATACCTGTTGCTTTCAAATTATTACCTCCTTTAGATAGTCATCACAAAGCTGTCAATAATAGTATGCAACAATTTAACTATAATATTCATAATTTGACAGTTTTAAACTTAAGACTAAATACCAATTTATTCAAATTAAATTTTACCTAATCAGCTTTGATGATGTTGATTAAAAGTCCTTTCAGTTCCTAATAAAAGTTTTTATAGGATAAAAAAAGAACTAAGATTACCTCTTAGTTCTTATTATTAGATATTAACATTTATTTCATTCAACGTTTTTGTCACTTATTGGATTTTCATTAATATTACCGAAAATATCTATTTTAGCCCACAGTTCTTCATTCAAGTCGACAATTGTATTATTTTTCCATTCTTCATATATCGTATTAAATGCACTATTTTTTAATTGTTCCTTGTATTCTTCTTTCAATTGATTTTCGTATTTTTTGAATTCTTCACTGAACTCTTTTATTTCTTCATCTGTAGGAGGAATTTTTTCTAGTAGTTTAAAAATGTGATATCCATAATCGCTTTGTTTTATATCACTTATATCTCCAGGTTTTAATTCTATCAAATCCTGAAAATCATCGTCTAAAAGTCTAACCGGTAGGATATATTCACCATTATTATCTTTGGTAGATTCATCTTGCGAATATTTTTTTACAAGACTGGTAAAATCTTCTTTGTTAATAGCTTTATCGTATATTTCTTCGATCCTTTTTTTTGCCTCGTCTTCAATATCCGGAGAAATAATCACATATTCATCATTATCATTTTTCTCATGAGTTTCTATAAATATGTGTACTACTTTCAAACTTAGTAGTATATCTTCTAAGTTGCTTGATTCTAATTTTACATAGTATTCATTTTCTAATAACTTATTCGCCAATTCTTCTTCTTTTGGAACATACCCATTTGTCATTTCAGTGATGACCTTATTAACCAGTCTATATTCCTTAAAAGAATTAAATATACTTTCTTTGTTTAGATGATAATTTTCTATATCTGCTTTTTTTAGATCATTATAGTATTTTAGTGCTTGAGACCTTACCTCTTCTTCTTCGCTATCAGTAATAGTTATCCCCATTTCATCTGATTTCTTAACCAGAATCTTAGTACGAATAAGATTATCAAGTACTGCTAACTTGGCTACATCTTCAGCCTTTTTCCCTCCACTAAAATCATTATGATCCCAGACATCTTCTCCACCTAATTCTTCAAACTCCATTTTAACCTGCAGTAAATATGGCATTACCTCATCAACCTTAATGCCTACATCATCAATGGTAATGATCTCATCATTGTCTTTATAGGTATCAATTTCTTCTTTTATTACTTTCTTACTACTACAACCCACTAAACAGAAGATGCACATGAAAAGCAGAATATACTTACTTATCCATTCATAAGTGCTTTTCATTTTTATCTCTCCTAACATAGAAACCAAGTAACTTATACAATCTCAATTATACCAATCACTCATTGTTCCCTAATTATATGTCTATCTTCATTATAGTTTAATCCTGTGAATCCTTCAAATCTTTTATGTCTTGTAATACATTCTTAATATGTCTGAAAAATTGTTTTTTATCAACTCTACTACTTTTATAAGTAAAATATGGTGCTTTATTGATTGTAAAAAACAATTGATTTCTATATTTATTTAATAGCTCAGGTATTTTGTCTGGATTAATCCTAGCATCTTTTCTAGCTTCAAACTTAATATCTTCGCCTTTTTGTTCAATATTTACGATATCTGCCTTATTAGCTATAGCTTTCATAATAGCAATATCTAATAGATTAATAACTGATTTCGGCAGATCTCCGTATCTATCTTCAAGCTCTTCTTGTACATCATAATAATCTTTTTCATCTTCAATACTTGCTATCTTCTTATATGCTCCAAGCTTTCTTATTTCATCTTTTATATAAGTAGATGGAATGAAAGCATCAACATTCAACTCTACAGAAGTTTCGAAACGTTCTTCCACTTTCTCATCGCTAACTTCTTGAATTGCTTCTTCTAATAATTTACAATACAAATCATAACCAACTGACTCCATATGACCATGTTGGCTTGCTCCAAGAAGATTACCGGCTCCTCTAATCTCAAGGTCTCTCATGGCAATCTTGAAACCTGAACCAAATTCAGTGAATTCTTTTATAGCTTGTAATCTTTTTTCAGCTGTTTCTTGTAATATTTTATCTTTTTTATACAATAAATATGCATATGCAACCCTATTAGACCTTCCAACCCTACCTCTTAACTGATATAGTTGAGATAACCCTAATCTATCTGCATCTTGAATAATTATTGTATTAGTATTTTGAATATCAAGACCTGTTTCTATGATTGTTGTACATACAAGTATATCAATATCACCATTAATATACTCAAACATGATATTTTCAAGCTCTCTTTCATTCATTTGTCCATGAGCATATGCCACATTAGCTTCTGGTACCATCTTACTTATCCAGTCAGCCACTTCGTCAATCTTTTTCACTCTATTGTAGACATAATATATTTGTCCACCTCTTGATAATTCTCTATACATAGCATCTTTGATCAATTCTTCATTATGCTCAAGCACATAAGTCTGAATTGGATGTCTTTCTTCTGGTGGTTCTTCGAGCACACTCATATCCCTTATACCTATCAGACTCATGTGAAGAGTTCTTGGTATAGGGGTTGCTGTTAGAGTCAATACATCAATATCTTGCTTAACTTTTTTGATTTTTTCTTTATGGGTTACTCCAAATCTCTGTTCTTCATCGATAATAAGTAATCCAAGGTCTTTGAATATAACGTCTTTTGATATTAATCTATGGGTACCTATTAGTATGTCAACTAAACCCTTTTTGGTATCATCTATTATTTTTTTCTGTTCTTTCTGAGTTTTGAATCTTGATAACATTTCCACTCTTACAGGAAAATCTTTCATTCTCTGCAAGAAGTTATTATAGTGTTGCTGCGCCAATATGGTGGTAGGTACTAGATACGCCACCTGTTTATCGTCCTGAACCGACTTAAATGCAGCCCTTATAGCTACTTCTGTTTTTCCATAGCCTACATCACCACAGATTAGTCTATCCATTATTTTTTTACTTTCCATATCATTTTTGGTTTCTTCTATAGCTATTAACTGATCATCAGTCTCTTCATATGGAAACATTTCTTCGAATTCTTTTTGCCATACAGTATCAGTAGTGAATTCATAACCTTCTTTTGCTTGTCTCTTAGCATATAGACCTACTAAATCTTTTGCAAGATCCTCTACAATACCTTTAACACGACTTTTAGTCTTTTTCCATTCATTTGTCCCTAATTTGTTTAATTTTGGTTTCTTTCCTTCTGAACCAATATATTTTTGAATAACATCTAATTGGCTGGTTGATATATATAAGTTGCCTTCATCCCTATAGGATATTTTGATGTAGTCTTTGCTAATCCCGTCAATCTCAATTTTTTCTGTTCCTCTAAAAATACCAATTCCGTAATTTTCATGAACAATATAATCGCCAATCTTTAGCTCCGTAAAACTTTCTATTCTACTTCCTTTGAACTTTTTCTTTTTGGTCTTTTTCCTTTTTTTACTTTTCCCTACTAAATCTGTTTCTGATATTATGACAAACTTAATAAGCGGGTATTCAAACCCTTTGTGAAGACTACCATAACTAACCGCTACTTTTCCTTTTGGAATCGTCGCGTCTAATTTTGATAAGTAAAATGCGTCAATACCTCTTTCATTCAATTCATAAGATAGTCTTTCTGCTCTAGTTTTAGACCCTGTAAGAAGCAATGTCCTATATTTATTACTGCTCCAATATTTTAAATCCTTATCTAATATCTCCATGCTTTTATGATATGGATTGATGGATTTAACTGAAAAATTAACGTTATATTTATAATTGAATCTATCCGTCTTTTGCTGTAATGTACTTAGCAAAACACATGTATAATCTTCAAATTTGTATATTAATTCATCTATGATTCTAAGTATTTCAGTCTGTCCTTTTAATAAATAACCTTTTTCAAATCTATTGATAATACTTTCATTAAATTCTTTTTGGGTACTTTCCCATTTTTCATTTACTCTTGTTGGTTCATCAATATATATTAATGTGTCTTTAGAAAAATAATCCACAAATGAAACTGTCTCATCATAAAAATATTCAATATAGCCTTCAATTCCATTAAATGTTTTTTGACTATTAATTTTGTCTAGCAAAATAGAGGTAGATTGTTTTATCCTATCTACTTCTTCTTTTTTATTATTTGCTTCGAATGTCTTAATCAGCTGATCTCTATCTTTTTTTATATTTTGTATTGCTTTGGCTATTTTCTCTTTATCTACGATAACTTCCCTTGCTGGGTATATCTCTAATTCATCAACTTTACTTATTGATCTTTGACTCTCTACATTCATTGATCTTATTGAATCTATTTCTTCATCCCATAATTCAATTCTATAAGCATCTTTTTCCGTAGGAGGAAATATATCTATTATTCCACCTCTAATAGCAAATTGACCTTTGCTTTCTACTTGAGATACTCTTTCATATCCCATAAACATTAATTTCTCACTTATCTCAGTAAGATTCCAGACATCTCCAACCCTACCATTTATGATACTAGCTTCAAATATCGGCTTACTGATTAACTTATCCATTAATGCTTCTATGGATAGAATGACTGTATATTCTTTGCTGTCATATAATTTTTTAATTATATTTATACGCTGTTCAATAATGTCATTACTATGTACGTCAGCACTATAAAATATTATATCTTTAGCAGGATACAGAAAAACATTTTCATTACTAAAAAACTTCATGTCTTCGTATATTTCTCTAGCCCTAAGTTCATTATAGGTAATAATAAGTTTATTCTTATTTTCACCTAGAGCATGCATTAGATGACATTTTTCCGAGTCAATAGCTCCTGTTAGATATATAGGAGATATTTTTTTATTGATTTTTTCAAGGGCATTATTAAAAGCCTCTAATTCTCTTAAAGGTTGTACTAGTGTTTTCAAATCATCACATCCTGATTTTCCCTATATTAAGAATGTACAAAAGTAGCTACATTATATTATATACCAATTATTATATAATATTTCTAGGCAATTTTAAACAATTATATATTCTTATAGTAATATTTAGCTTAATTATCAATTTTTCCATGTATTATTAATCTATGAGTAGCACCAATTACTGGATCACATGTAATCAATGTAATAACTTTTGATTTGCTGCTTCCTCTCATAACTGATATATCATCTGGTTCAACTATTTTCTTATCATAGACTGTATAGTTATATTCATTATCCTTAGTGATTATACTTATTTTGTCTCCTTTAGCAAGTTCATTCAGTCTATTAAAAAAAACTCCATAAGTATGGCTTCTATGCCCTGCCAATACTGCATTGCCAATTTGACCGAATTTACCACTTTCCGGCATATATCCTATGGCATATTTTAATGTTTCAAGGTCAATTCCATTAGTTATTGGTAAATGAACTCCAATTTTATCAATCTTTATTATGGCTATTGCTTCAGGCTTTGGCTTTGGTTTTTCCTTTTTTCCCTCTGTATCTTGGCTATTATCTGTACTAGATTCTGGTGTGACATTATTGTCTTTGATAGAGTCATCATTAGTATTAATTTCTGTGTTTTCTATGTTAGATTCTTCTCTAGAATCTGTATTATTATTAACTAGGGATTGTTTATCAACTTCAATTGGAATTATGCTTTCTTGATTTTCATTTTTATCTCCCCACTCAAATATATCATTCAAAACCCTATTGTTCTGTTCTGAGATATCTAGCTCTTGTGCACTTTGAGGCTGTAAATCATTATAAAATTCTTCTAACATAGTTTCCTGCATTTTTTTTGTCCTATATTTACCGATTAATGGTAAAGCAATGAGCACAACACCTGTTATAATTAACAATAATGATATTGCTCTTCTCATTTATCACATTCCTCTCGTTTAATCTTAACATTATATACATTCATAGCTTTATCTATGCCTTTTGTTAATATATCTTCTATAGCTTCACCAGCTCTTTTTATTTCTTCAACCATATTTCTTATTTCTTCATCATTAAATCTACTTAGTACATGATCCTTCAAATCCCATTCTGGGCATTTAGCTCCTACACCTACTCTGACTCTTACAAAATTGTTAGTACCTATATGCCTAATAATGTTTTTCATACCATTATGTCCACCAGCACTTCCTTTTTTTCGTATCCTTATGGTTCCTATTTCAAAGCAGATGTCATCATAAACAACTATCAAATCTTTTTCCGTACACTTATAGAAATCCATAATCGGTCTGATGCTTTCACCGCTCAAGTTCATATATGTTTGTGGCTTTACTAATACTACTTTTTCTCCACCTATGACTCCACTACCAATTACGGCATTAAATTTTCGTTTATTTAATTTTATATCATTATCATATGCCAATCTTTCTATAACTTCAAACCCAACATTATGCCTAGTTGCTGCAAATCTCATGCCTGGGTTACCTAATCCAGCAATTATATACATTTCTAATCACCTTTCTAATTTATTTACTAAAAGCCCTAGTATAAACTAGGGCTTTAACATAATCAAATTACCATATTTTCTTGCAATAGTCAATTTTTTAACCGAATAACTTTGAAACAGATTTGTTGCAATGGATTCTATGTATAGCTTCTGCTAGAATTTGTGCAACAGATAATTGTTTAATTTTATCGATCTTCTTTTCTTCTGGAAGAGCAATTGTGTCAAGTACAACTAATTCTTTTATCTCTGATTTTTGAATTCTTTCGATTGCTGGACCTGATAATACTGCGTGAGTACAACATGCATATACTTCTACAGCACCTTGTTCTTTTAATGCACTTGCTGCATTACAGATTGTTCCGGCTGTATCAATCATATCATCAACCAAAATAACTTTTTTCCCACTAATATTACCGATTATATTCATAACCTCCGAAACATTTGCTTCTGGTCTTCTCTTATCAATTATAGCCATTGGAATGTCTAGTTTTTCTGCAAAAGAACGAGTTCTTTTAACGCTTCCAATATCTGGTGATACCATTGCTATATTATCCATGTCATCAGCGAATTTTTCTTTGTAATATTTTACAAGTAGTGGAGCACCTAACATATGGTCTACAGGCATTGTGAAGAATCCTTGAATCTGAGAACAATGTAAATCCATAACTAATGCTCTATCTGCGCCTGCTGCTTGTATAAGATCAGCTATCAATCTTGCACTAATCGGGTCTCTAGCTCTTGTCTTTCTATCTTGTCTCGCATAACCATAATAAGGAATTACTGCAGTAATTCTGCCTGCTGAAGCTCTTCTTAAGGCATCAATCATAATTAACAGTTCCATTAAATTGTCATTTACAGGGCTCGATGTAGGTTGAACAATGTAACAATCTACACCACGAACAATTTCGTCAATCTTCACATACGTTTCGCCGTCGCTAAATTGGCCAACATCAGCTGCTCCTAAAGTTAATCCTAAATCAGCTGCAATAGCCTCCGCTAATTGTGGATTAGCACTACATGAGAAAATCTTAATGCCGTCATTGTTCCTAATTGTACTTGTCATATGAATCCTCCTATAATATTTTTAAAACATAAGGAAACCATTTCTAAATTTCTTACTAGAAATAATTTCCTTATATAGATTACCGTTTTTTTCTTACCCAATCTTCAATGTTGATTTGTCTAGCTCTTCCTATTCCTAATGAGTATTCTGGTACATCTTTCGTTATTGTAGAACCAGCCCCTGTATAAGCATTACTATGAACTTTTACAGGCGATACTAGATTAGAATTGCATCCTATAAATGCATTATCTTCAATAATTGTTCTATGTTTATTAACTCCATCATAGTTAACAACTACAGTTCCACATCCAAAATTAACATTTTTCCCAACATCAGCATCACCAATATACGTCAGATGAGCTACTTTAGTATTATCTCCAACGGTTGAATTCTTAACTTCAACAAAATCACCTATTTTAACATTAGAACCTATTTTTGAGTTAGGTCTAATATAAGCATATGGTCCAACATTAGTGTTATCACTAATGTTGCTATCAAGAATTGTTGATGACTCAATATTTATGTTATTTCCTATATTTGAATTTACTATTTTACTATTAGGTCCAATAATACAATTACTTCCTATTATACTTTTTCTTTCTATAAAACAATTGGGATATATAATAGTATCAGAATCAATACAAGCATCCTTACTTATATAAGTATTAGTAGGATTAATTATAGTTACTCCATTTTCCATATGTTTATAATTAATTCTTTGCTGCATGATTTGTCCTGCTTGATATAATTGAACTCTAGAATTAACTCCTAAAATATCCTCTGAAATATTACTGATCATAGCATTTACATTCAAATGTTTTGCCATAATAGTCTTAAGAGTATCCGGTAGATAATATTCACCTTGGGCATTATCATTGGTCAAGTAATCAAGAGCATTATTCAGTTCTTTTGAATCAAAACAATACATACCTGAATTAATTTCTTTTACCATTTTCTCTTCTTTTGTTGCATCTTTATGTTCAATACTTTTTATGAAAGTATTCGATTCATCTCTAATGATTCTACCATAACCAGTAGGATCTTCTACTATTGTAGATAAAAGTGTTGCCGCATTGTTATGCTTTATATGGTAACCTACCATCTTAGCTAGTGTATCTCCAGTAATTAATGGCGTATCTCCAAATAAAATAAGTACATCTCCTTCATCACCAATGAAATCTTTAGCCATCATAACTGCATGACCAGTTCCTAATTGTTCTTCTTGTAGAACAAATTCTACATCATAAGACATTTCTTCCTTAACAATATCACTTTCGTGTCCAACAACTACCAGGATATCCTGAGCACCTGCTTCCATAGCTGCTTCGATAACATAATCCAGCATTGTCTTGCCAAGTATTTTATGTATAACCTTTGGTAATTTAGATTTCATCCTTGTCCCTGCACCAGCTGCCAATATCACTGCTTTTAATCTACTCATTTTGTACACCACCTCTAGGTTTTAATTAACCCTAATCATTTTACACCACTTATTAAATATATGCAAGTCAAATAACTTACAAATTAATGTATTAAACAATTCTCTTTCCTGTTATTTTTACTAAGTGAAAAAGCAACATTACCCATTTCAATAAGTTCAATATATTTCCCCATACAAAAAGGCACTTCATAATGAAGTGCCCGGAAAAATCATTCCTCAAATGATACTGCGATTTCATCAGCTGTATCATCGTTTGTAAGTACTAATGTTTCATATTTTTCTAATACGCATTTCTGAATTTTTTCTCTCGTTTCAGAATTAATCGGATGAGCTATGTCTCTAAACTCACCATCAAGCGCCTTTCTGCTTGGCATAGCAATAAATAATCCTTTTTCTCCTTCGATTACTTTGATATCATGAACTACGAACTCATTATCAAAAGTAACTGATACTACCGCCTTCATTTTCCCATCTTTCGCAACCTTACGTATTCTCACATCTGTTATTTGCATGTGTTAACCCCTTTCCGTAACTTGTTGTTAAGGGGAAGAGTCCCCCTCCACCTTACACACATATTTTTGCTTTAGTGATAACTCACAATAATTATATTACATATTTCAGAAAAGTTCAATGTTTTTTTGTATAATTACAGCATTTTTAATTATTTATCTGAACTACTTATATATGCATTCTCTATTTACAACAATTTTGATATTTCCTTTTCTATCTTTATACGTACAATTATCACCTATAACTGTATCAGTATTAACTATGGAATTTTCGATGCAACAATTATTACCTATATAGGCACCATCTAGTACAATAGAGTTATTAATTGAAGAATTTTTACCAATAAAAACTTTTCTAAAAAGTATCGAATTATTTACTCTACCATTGATTATACATCCTCCTGATATCAGACTATTGCTTATGACAGAACCGGAATTATATTTTGCAGGAGGTTCATCTTGCACTTTGGAAGAAATGTATGGAAAGTTTCCAAAAAAATAATTTCTATTGTTTTTTTCTAAAAAATCCATGTTACAATTATAATATGATTCTATATTTGCTATACTATTAAAATATTCATCATGTACATAGCCATATATTTTTTTCTTTTTCCTGTACCTTATTATAATGTCATTTACTATATCATATCTTTCCCCTGATAATATTTCTTCAATTAACTCAATCAACAATCGCCTTCTAACAACATATATCCCTGTAGAAATAATTGATCCCTGTGGCTCTAGTGGTTTTTCTTCGAAATCAAATATTCTGTTTTCTTCATCCATTGAAACTATCCCAAACCTTTTTAAATCTTCATTAGTATTTTTCATATCTTTACAGACTATAGTTATATCTGCCCTTTTATCCACATGGTATTGTAATATCTTGTTGAAGTCTACTTTGCATATTACATTACCAGAAGAAACAATTGCATAAGGCTCATGACTATTTTTCAAATAATCTAGATTCTGATAGATTGCATCTGCCGTTCCTCTATACCAAAAACTACTTTTTTGAGATCTGTTTGGACTAAAGATAAATAATCCTCCTTGTTTCCTTCCAAAATCCCACCATTTAGAGGAACTCAAATGTTCTATGAGAGGACGAGAATTATATTGAGTCATAACTGCTACCTTTTTAATTCCAGAATTAGTCATATTACTTAAGGAAAAGTCAATGGCTCTATAGCAACCAGCAACAGGCATAGCCGCTAGTATTCTATTATCTGTTAGCTCATGAAGTTTCTCGTTTTTCCCACCTGTTAAGATGATTCCGATAGCTCTCATCAATCCACCTCTTCCTTAATTATTGATTTGCCACTTAATAAAACTTTATCCTGTAAATCATTATCATCCAAGTTTCCATAAACCGCGCAGTTTTTCCCTACGGTGATATTATTAGGTATACATGTTCTTTCACCTACTACAGTAATACCAGAGTCATAAAGTTCTGGATAATCCATGCTGATAACATTTTCTCCTACACCCATACGTACATTATCTCCTATTATGGACTCTTCTGAGAGGATACTTTTATATATTTTACACTCACTACCGATTGATGTATTACTCATTATTATAGAATCTTTTATGATTGTATTTCTTCCTATGCTAACATTAGAACCTATAACTGAATTATATATTTTACCTTCTATTTCAGCCCCTTCACCGATTATACATTTCTCTATATAAGCATCTCTTGATATATACTGTGGCGGTTGTATCTCGTTTTTAGTATAGATTTTCCAATAAGTCTCATATAGATTGAAGTCAGGAATAAGCTTGATCAACTCCATATTCGCTTCCCAATAAGCTTGTAGAGTACCCACATCTTTCCAGAATCCTTGAAATTTATACGCAAACAAATTACCCCCTTTATTCAATATAAAAGGAATAACATGTTTCCCAAAATCGTTTTTTTGATGCATACTATTAGTTTTTGCCAAAGTTTCTTTTAACATCTTCCAATTAAATATATAGATTCCCATTGATGCTAAATTATTCTTAGGAACTTTTGGTTTTTCATCAAATTCAATTATTTTATTGGTATCATCTGTATTCATAATTCCAAATCTATGCGCCTCTTCTATAGGTACTTCAAAAACCGCTATAGTTGCATCAGCTTTTTTCTTAATGTGATAGTTTAACATTTTTTCATAATCCATTTTATAGATATGGTCACCTGATAAAATAAGTACATACTCCGGTGAATAATTATTAATGAAATCTATATTCTGAAAAACTGCATTAGCTGTTCCCGAATACCACTCCCCTGTTTTTTTCTTTACAAAGGGTGGTAGAATGCTGACTCCTCCATAATTTTTATCTAGGTCCCAAGGTATACCAATTCCAATATGGTTATTCAATCTTAATGGTTGATATTGAGTTAAAACCCCAACAGTATCAATCCCTGAATTAATACAATTACTAAGTGTAAAATCGATAATTCTATATTTACCACCAAATGCTATAGCAGGTTTTGCCACATGCGTTGTTAATATTCCAAGTCTACTGCCTTGACCACCAGCTAATAACATAGCTATAATATTTTTTCTCTTCACTACTTACCTCCTTGCTGTAGACATTCATTATTTTTTTTCACTATTATATTAATACCACTTTTGTTAGAAGTTTATTACAGGAATTTAATAATTTTTGACAACCTACTATTATAAAGGAAGGCTTTGGTTTCCTTTAACGCAGAAAAAGACTGTCTTATAAATATCCTTATGGAAGTTATAGCCATAAAAAATATATTTATAAGACAGTCTCATCAATTACAAGCTTTCATCATAATTTTCTATTATATACTAAACAAAATCAAATAATTACTATCGTCATATGTTATTATTTTTTCTATATATATTAATTTTTTCTTCTTTTTCATCAATACCATCAAATTCTAATAGAGAGTAATAATCATCTATTATCTTGTCTTTAGGTTCTTTTGTTGACATGACTACTGCTATCCCCACTACTTCTGCTTCAAATTCTTTCATTAAATCCGTTATACCTTTAGCAGTTCCTCCTGCTTTCATAAAATCATCTACAAATAATACTTTAGCACCTTTTGGTATAGAACGCTTCGCTAAAGCCATGGTATTTATCCTTCTTGAGGAACCAGTTATGTAATTCATTTGAATGGTAGTTCCTTCTGTAAGTCTAGCTGATTTTCTGACTACAATCATTGGTATGTTTAGAATCTTAGCAGTCATTATTGCTAGTGGTATACCTTTAGTCTCTATAGTTACTACATAATCTATCTTTTTATTTTGATATGGCGCTGCTAGTGATTTAGCAATTTTCTGTAAAATATTGGGATCATAAAATATATCATTCATATAAACATATCCGCCAGGAATAATTCTCTTTTTATCATTTATCAATTCACACAATTCATTGCATATATTTTCTATTTGTTCATCTGTAAGTTTAGGATTGTAAAAAATACCTCCAGCCGCACCAGGAATTGATTTTATCTCACCTAATTCAAAATTATTAAATACCTCTTCTATAACATCAATATCTTCGCTTAAAGTTGATTTAGCGTAGTTAAGTATATCAACAAAATTATTTAATGTAAAAATTTTATTGGGATTTTCAACCAAAAATTTAGTAATCACTGCAATTCTATCTGTTTTACTCACTTTTTTACCCACAAAAAATTCTCCTTATCTCTTTATATTTTAGCTGTATTAAATTGTATGTAAAAATTTTTTAGGTAATTTAGCAATAATACCGCTCTATTGCTGTCCAATACTTAATCTCATATTTAATATTATACCACAAAAATCAAAGAATCCATTCATTTTAGCATTTTTTTATATTTCTCTTTTAAAAGTTAACTCATATAGTTATAATATTAATTAAGTGAATATTTTCTTACCTTTTATTTAAACAGTTATATTAAATCCTTTTTATTTTTGTGCCGATTATATAATCAATCTTATATACTATATATTAGATAAGAGTTTATCACTAGCTTTTGAATAAAAAAGGTTTTATTTCATATGCTTAAAGGTAGAAGTTTCATATATCATAAAAATATAGAAATTAAAATTTCCTAATATAATAATAAAAATGAGGAGTGTTCAGTAATGTATACAATCGATTTTAATAAGCCATTAGATGTTCATTTTATAGGAATTGGCGGCATAAGCATGAGTGGTTTAGCAGAAATTTTACATCAAAAAAGTTTTAAGATAACTGGTTCTGATATAAAAACCACGCAAACAACAAAAAAATTAGAAGCACTTGGTATGCAAGTATTTTTGGGTCATAGAGCTTCCAATATTTCTGATGATACTGATTTAGTAATCTATACAGCAGCTGTCAAAGAAGATAATATAGAATATATAACTGCCAAAGAGAAAGGTATTCCATTAATAGGAAGAGCTGAATTACTTGGACAAATCATGAAAACATATAATTATCCAATTGCAGTATCTGGTACTCACGGAAAAACTACAACTACTTCAATGGTTTCACATATTCTCCTTCAAGGACAGAAAGATCCTACCATATCAGTAGGTGGAATACTTAATGTGATTGATGGAAATATTCGTGTTGGCCATTCTGATTATTTTGTTACCGAATCATGCGAATACTGCGATAGTTTTTTGAGGTTCAATCCTTTTATTTCTATTATACTTAATATAGAAGAAGATCATCTTGATTACTTTAAAGATATTAACCATATAAGACAATCTTTCAAATCCTTTGCTGATAAATTACCTGATAATGGTTATTTAATAATTAATGGTGATATCGATAATTATGAAGAAATAATCACTGATCTTGATTGCAATATTATTACTTACGGAAAAAATCAAGGCAATGATTATCATGCTGAAAATATAAAATATAATGAATATGGTTATCCAACATATGACCTTATGTTTAATGGTAAAAAAATAGAAGAAATCAATTTGCAGGTCAACGGTATACATAATGTATACAACTCTTTAGCTGCTATTGCTGCCAGTAATTGCCTTAATATTGATATAGTTGATATAAAACAAGGCTTATTGAATTTTACCGGCACAAACAGGAGATTTGAATATAAAGGAAATATCAGAGGCGTAAATGTTATAGATGATTATGCTCATCATCCAACTGAAATATCCGCTACACTGTCAGCTGCAACAAAATATCCTCATAATAAATTGTGGGTTGTATTTCAACCACATACTTATTCAAGAACAAAAGCTTTCTTGAAGAACTTTGCATATTCATTAAGTTCTGCCGATAATATTATATTAACAGATATTTATTCAGATAGAGAAAAAAATACTGGCGAAATTCATTCAAAAGACTTATTATCTGAACTTACTAAACTTGGAAAGCAAGCTTTTTATTTCTCTTCTTTTGACGAAATAGAGACTTTTTTACTTCAGAATTGTTATCCAAATGACCTGTTGATAACTATGGGAGCAGGAGACGTGAGAATTATAGGAGAAGAACTAATTAAAGGATAGTTGTCCACACTATCCACAATGTTGTCAACAGGTGAGCTGTGGTTAGTTAATGGCTAAATGGTTTACATAATATTAATGAGGTTGCTTATAATTATTTTTTCAACACTTGATTTTTAGATATTATTACAGACTTCTAACATATGTAAATAAGTTATGTAAAACTTTATCCACACTATCCACAAAGTTATCAACAGGTAAATGTTAATGTTTTGTTAAACAATATACTCCAAATGTTAAAAAAACTATTACTTTCAACATTTTAACAGTAAATTTTCTGACATATTATAGAGTTTTCTGAAAACATTATTTACCACACAAATATTATTTTTTATGTTATACTAAGAGCGATTTATTTATTACGGAACCTTATTAAGTTAAATAACCAAAGCTTAGTTTACATAAAATATTGTCGGAAGGAAGATTTATTATATGAGTATGATTACTCTTTATCCACAAAATATTAATCAGTTTACTTTGATACCTAATAAATTCATTGATAAATTCTTATCAAACTCTAATGGAGATTTTGTAAGAGTGTATTTACTAATTATTAGATACGCATCAAAAAATCTGCAATCACTATCAATGTTAGATATTGCAGACCAGCTTCACCTAACTGAAACAGATGTCATAAGGGCTATTGGATACTGGGAATCAAGCAATGTTATGACAATAGAATATGATGATAAGAAGATTATAAAATCAATAAAATTCAATGACCTTACAAATATAAATAGTATAGATACTATTGTGGATACACATCAAGAAACTGCTGCCACATCTAAACAGTTAGAAGCAAGAATTAATGTTTCCACGAAACCTCAATATAAAATGGATGAAATTACTACTTTTATGAGTAGGCAGAATTATAAACAACTGATTTACATAACTCAAAAGTATCTTGGAAAAATGTTAACCCAACAAGATGTCAATACTTTGATAGGATTCAATGATTGGTTGGGTCTTCCTTTTGAAGTTATTGAACTTCTTATAGAGTATTGCGTTTCCAACAATCATAGAAACATGAACTATATTGAGAAAGTAGCAATCAACTGGGCTGATGAAGGCATCAATACCATAGCCAAGGCAGAAAATAGAATTGAGACTTTTAACAGTAATTATTTTAAAATCTTGAAATCTCTTGGTATCGGTGATAGGAATCCGACTCCAAAACAGATTACATATATGAAGAGATGGTTGAATGATTACAACCTATCTATAGAAATTATTATAGAAGCTTGTAATAGGACAATGGAAACCATTAACCAACCTCAGTTTAGTTATATTGATGCTATAGTTAAAAACTGGCATAAGAGCAACGTAAAAACTCTTAAGAATATTACTGACCTTGATGAAAAACACCAGTCAAAATCCAATACTAAGAAAACAGAAAACACTAAAAATCAGTCAAAATTCATTAATTATGATCAACGTACATATAATTTTGATGAATTAGAGAAAAAAGCTATGGAATTACTTATTAAAGAAACAGATGAAAGCTATTAAAAGAAAGGAAGAGCTATATTATGAATCTAAAACGTTCTCAATATAAGTTAATCATGCAGAAATACGAAAAGAAACAGCTTAGCATTAAGCATGAAATCACTAAAAGAAAAGAAGAAATCTACAATAGAATACCTCTTATAAAAGTTTTAGATGATGAGATAGCTTCTAGTAGTGTCAATACTACATATTATATTATTGAGCATCCAGATGAGGCAGAACAAAAGATAGAGCAACTGCAAGAAAGTAATTTCATTCTATCAGGCAAGAAAATTCGTTTATTATTAGATCATGGATATCCAGAGGATTATCTACAATCAAAATATGATTGTAACTTGTGTAAAGATACAGGTTATATCGGTAATGAGAAATGTATTTGTCTAAAACAAGCTATGATTAATGTTGCTTATGAACAGTCGAATATTAAAAATATTATAAACGAGGAAAATTTCAGTACTTTTTCCTTTGACTACTATTCAAATAAGATTGATTCAAGATTCAATCTATCTCCATTAGAAAACATACGTATCATATATGGAAAATGCAAGAAATTCGTCAATCACTTTGATTCTGATTTTACAAATATTATTTTGTTTGGACAAGCAGGTCTTGGTAAGACTTTTTTATGTAACTGTATCGCAAAATCTTTGCTGGATAGTTCACATACGGTTATTTATCTGACCTCGTTTCAGTTATTTAAGTTATTTGAAGATTATAAGTTCAATAATGGTGATGAAAAAGTCCCTGAAGAACAGATTGAATCTATTTTTGATTGTGACCTGTTAATAATTGATGACCTTGGAACTGAGTTCAACAATCGATTTACAGGAGTCGAATTATTCAATTGTCTGAATACAAGATTATTGAATAAGAAATCTACATTGATATCCACTAACTTATCACCAACAGATTGGTCAAAACAGTACTCAGATAGAATTGTTTCACGTATATTCGGTAACTATGAACCCCTTAAAATCTTTGGTTCAGATATACGATTGAAGAAATATCGATAGGATTGCTAATACATAGGGGTATTATATCATATAGATATTGACTATTGTGATTTTAGTGATATAATAGGTTAGGTAAAAAACTTAATATGTTTTTCAATACGCACGTGTGGCTCAATTGGATAGAGCATCTGACTTCGGATCAGAGGGTTGTGGGTTCAAGTCCTACCACGTGCGTTAAAAAATGGGTAACGATTTTATCAGCTTTGTAGCTATCGTTACCCTATTGTTTTTCATTTTTTTAGTAATTTTTCGGTATTTAAAGGTTCATCAATCTTTATAATCCTTCCTATATCTACCTGGTGTAGTCCCTATCAACTGCTTAAATCTTCTAATAAAGCTTGTCACATTATTATAACCAACTTCTTCTGCTATTTGATTAATGGTCATTTTAGTTGAAACTAACAAATCTTTAGCTTTTTCAATCTTCAATGATGTCGTATAATCCTGTATAGTAGATTGATTTTACCCATTAATTTATCCCCAATAAAAATAATTTTGATCCTACAAAGCTATATAATTAAACTCCATATTTAGCGCTTTCAATATTTCTTCTTCTCTCCTATGACATGATAATATAATTATCTGCCTGTTTAGATCACCTATAGTTTTCATAACCATCTTTAACCTATCATTATCGTATTGGACAAAGCAATCATCTAATATTAGGGGTAGAGATTTATCCTCTTTAATAATATCAATAAGTCCCAACCTCAATCCAAAATACATCTGGTCGATTGTTCCTTTGCTTAAGGAATCTATAGCGATTAATTCATGGTTTTCAGGCTCATATGTAAGTATCTCCATATTAGGATTAATCTTAATATCATTATACTTTTTGTTAGTAATATTACTAATTATATCAGATACTTTTTCATTTAATTTTGGCGCAAAATTATTCTGTATATCTTTTGATATATTCTCTATTGCATCTCTTGCCATAGTTAGAGCTTTAATTTTCTTATCATATTCAATTTTTTTATTGGACTTATTTGATATATCCTCTTCAATATCTACTATAGGTCTAACATCTTTCTGTAAATTAACTATTTTAGTCTCATAAGAAGTTATATCTTTGCTTATATGTAAAATATCATTTACAAGATTGTCCTGTTCTAATAATAATTCATCTTTAGATTTATCAGTTGTCAAATATGTCAGATTATACTTTGTTAACTTTTGTTCCAACTCTTCTAAAGTATTATCCCCAAGTAATCTACTTAACAATTCTTTTTTATTACTGATGGTACTTAAAATTTTATGATATAAATACTTTTTATCTTTTACTTGTTGTAACTCTTTTTCACCTTGAACATTGTACTTATCAGTTATGTCTTTGATTTCTTTACTCAACTTATCTATTTCTTCACTGATACTATTAAATTTTGCTGACCTAGTATTTTTATCTTCATTTTTATGATTTATATTTTTCTTAGTATCTTTAAAAGTCTCATATTTTTCTTTTACTAAGTTTATGTTATTGATATCTAGCTTCTGTGTATCCAACAATAGGTTTACATAATATGTTAACCTTTCTTCTTTTTGTTTTTTTTCATGTTCTAATCTCTCTAGGTCACTAGTCGCTTTTATATGCCTTTTTTTATTATCTTCATGAATTACATTCATATGAAGTACTTTATCTTTTAGTTTTCTCAGCTCTATAAGTTCTTTACATTGATGTTTTTTCAATATTTCATCTTGCTTTCGTACAATTTCATCTAGTCTATTTTGTTTTTTTTCTTCTGTGGATTTCATTCTATTCATTTCATTAACCAGAACATCTATTTTACCCTTATTTTTTCTATAACTCATTGTGGTATATATAGACATACCCGCGAACACTACAGATATAGCTGTAGCTATGATTTGATCAAATATGATACCACTTCCCAAAAGACCAGCAAATATTAAAAATGCTATTAAAGATATTAATTTGCCTTGTTTTTGATTAGCCAGCATATCTTTGTATTTTTGTTCTTTTAATTCAGATTCAGCTGATTTGCTATATTTGATCTCTTTTCGCTCTTCTTCAAATCTAGTATACTCATATTCATCTTCTATAAGACTATTATTGTCATTTCCACTATTTAAATTTGTCTTAAGTTCCCTTATCAATTCTTTTGATTCATTACATTTTTTCACCATATCATTATAGATATTATACTGGGAAGCTATACTGTCAATATCACTTAAATCCTCCTTTTCTAACATCTTGACTTGATTATATATCTCATATTGTCCTTTTATATAATTCTCTATTTCTGTTAGCTCAGATTTTAATTCATCATACTGTTGTTTACATAACTCTACAGTATTAAGTTTCTTAATAGCTCCATCAATAAGTTCTATATCAACATCTTTAAATTGTTCTATGGCTTTTAATTCAGAAGTCTTATTATCTATATACTCTTTTAACTGTAATCCTTCTTCATATGTTTTTTTAATTTCCTCTTTACTAAGATAACTAAGTAATTCCTCATTATCTTTTTTTCTCTTTTCCATTTCCTTTAATCTATTATTAATATCATTCAATTCTTCTTGATTTCCTATTACTTGTTGCCATACTTTTTCCGCTTCTGCTTTTTCTTTTTTCAGCTGTTTGATCTCTACACTCAGCTTACCATATGGCGTTGTCTTTTTTCTACCAGCAGTACCTATTTCATCTAATTTCTTATTTAGTTTATCAACAACATTTCTTATAGATATTTCTTCATCCTTGCTTTCGCCTAGATTGATTAGGCTATCTTTTACTTCTTTTACCAAATCCTCTGAAGTCTTACTACTTAACTGACCTATACTTATTGTATTATTGAATGTTGATTTGTTGATACCTACGTGTTTAGATGCTGGTTGATATAATTTTATGGAACTATCGTATTCAAAACTTTCAGTAATATTTCCCCCAGTACTATCATCAAAGATTTCAACCTTATCGCTACGCTTCATAAAATTTCTCTCGATACGGTATTCTTTTCCAAGATGTTTATATACTAATATTCCCTTATATTTATTACTGTTATTCCATGGTAAAAATCTATCATAATCTAATGTGAACTGCTTATTTTTCCTATATGGTTTGTAAAACCCATAAAACATCCCTTCAATGAATTTATGTATAGTTGATTTTCCGGCTTCATTATCTCCATATATCAAATTTATACCTTCTGATAAATTAATTTCTTTATCTTGGTATTTTCCAAAACTTATTACTTTCATTTTATCTATATACAATTTAGTTCACCTTCTCACTTAGTAAAGCTTCAATACCTTCATATAAGGCTAATTTTGATATTTCATCTTGGGTATTTTGTTTCTCCATATATTCAATGTATTTACCTATAACATTATTTTCATTTTCCAGTTTTAATTTATCAAGATCATAATCTGGTGTAGTATTATCTATTATCTCAGCATATATCACATATTCTTCTACTCTATCTTTTATGTATTTTGCATCAAACAATATGTCTTTGTCCCTTATCCCATTCAAGTTGAATCTATATAGATTCTTAAATTCATAATCACTAACTATAAGTCTAATTTTTTCTATTATATCTTCAATTGTCATATCGTCATCAACCCTGACATCTATTGCAACGAATTCCCTTTTTGAAAAAGGTAAGAACTCAACATCTAATTCATCTTTACTAATATTACCTTCTATAATACCATGTGTACCTGTTTCACCAAAATCAAGAGGTTCAGGGCTACCTGGATAAGCAATATTATTCTCAATAAAATCATGCTTATGTATATGACCAAGAGCTACATAATCAAATTTTTTACTTATTAGATTATTCTTATCTATAGGTAAATAATTGGATTTTTGATATATATCACCATGAGCTAATAGTATATTGATTCTATCTCTGTTTTCAACTTCTATATCTTTAAAAAGATTATCTTTTATTTCTTTCTTGTTCCAACTTAATCCATATATATCAACATTCAATTCATCTAATGAAATTCTCTCTGTATTTGTATCCATTATGTAAACATTGTTAGCCCAATCCATTATCTTGTAATAAGATTTGTTGTTTATTATTGGATCGTGATTACCTGCAATTATTATTACTTTGGAATTAATTTTCCTAAAGCTATTATTAATTTCTTTTAGTTCTCCTATTGTTATATACTCGTCTTCAAATACATCCCCACTAATGAGTAATAGATCTGCTTGTATTTCTCCTGCTCTCTTAACGATATTCAAAAATGTTTCTTTTATCTCATTTCTACGTTTTTTTGCAAACACACTTGAAAAGCTGGCACTTTTGAATTCCATACCAATATGTATATCACCTGTATGAATAAACTTTATCATATACCCGTTCCCCTTTCTAACAATATTTTACTTTATATTAATCACTTAGTCACGTATAACTTTTTAAAGCATAAAAAAAGAGAGCTTTCACTACTCCCTTAATCTCCAAAACTCGCCTCAACCAATTTGCCGGTACTTATTAGTAAGTTATCTTTTTCAACTAATTTCAATTTACCAGCTATTTCTTTTAACGGTGTTGCCCATAATTTATTATTAACAACTGAAACTGTTTTTCCGTAGTCTTTGTTAGCTATCATTTCAGCTGCATATGCTCCAAGTTTTGTTGCTAATATTCTATCGTATGGCGAAGGTGAACCTCCTCTTTGTTGATGCCCAGGGATGGTTACTCTTGTTTCTAGACCTAATGCTTCATTGATTTGTTTAGCCAATCTATAGGATACTGATGGGTATTTCATTTTTTCTCTTAGTTTTCTAAGCTCTTTTTTCTTCATACTGGATTCTTCAACTGAAAGTGCCCCTTCTGAAACTGCTAATATAGAAAAGTTTTTACCTGATGAATGTCTTCTGTCTAATGATGCTATAACTTTATTTATATCATAGGGTATTTCAGGAATTAGAATTACGTCTGCTCCGCCAGCAACTCCTGCATGTAATGTTAACCATCCTGCCTTATGACCCATCAATTCTACCAACATAACTCTATCATGAGAATCTGCCGTTGTATGGATACGGTCAATTACCTCAGTTGCAATGTCTACTGCACTATGGAATCCAAATGTTACATCTGTTCCCCATATATCGTTATCGATAGTCTTTGGAAGTGCAATTACATTAAGACCTTCTTCCCTAAGTAAATTAGCATTTTTGTGTGTTCCGTTTCCTCCCAGTGTAACTAAGCAGTCCAATTTCATTTTTTCATAATTATTTATCATATTTTTAACTTTATCAATATTATCTTCTTCTATTTTTCTCATTTTCTTGAATGGTGTTCTAGATGTACCGAGTATTGTTCCACCTCTAACAAGTATTCCAGAGAAATCTCGTGGAGTCATGACTTGATAATTACAATGTATTAAGCCTTTAAAACCATCTTTAATACCGATTATCTCACAATCAATCATACCATAAGAAGCTCTTGCTACCCCTCTGATTGCTGCGTTCAAACCAGGACAGTCTCCCCCACTTGTTACAATTCCAATTCTTTGTTTCATCAAAACCACTCCGTTAATTTATTTAATTCAACTTATATAATTAATGTAATATATATTATCACCTAAAACATATATTTACATTCAAGATATTGTAGTTCTTCATAATTATCAAATATGCTTATAGATATTTTTTTAACCTTGGCTTTATTCTATTTGCATATACATGAAGAAAGTATCCTAGAAAGTAATCATATGCAACGAAGAATACTTCTGCTGATAATACAACCCACCATGTTGCATTAAAAGGCATAACAGTTACGAACTGTTTCATAACAAAATAATAACTCACCAACATAATATTGAAAAAGACTATTTTTAATATCACTTCTATAATAACCGATAAACTTTTACGATTTATTAAAATCTCAATTAAGTATTTGACTATACTATATAGTCCAAAAAATGCTATATATGTTATGATTTGAATTTTATCTGGTACTAATATCAATGCAAGAAGACTTGATGCTATATAAAAGGTCACACCACTAGCTAAATTGAATTCAATAATTACTACGCCTATTATAATAGCTGCTACTGCAAATATAATTATCGTATTACTAACAAATATTGTACTGGACATCAGTATAATCTGATTGATTGCCAGTAATATTCCTAGATATGCCAATCTTTTTGTTTTTAGCAACATGAAATTAAATCGCCTCCAAGACATTCGCACAAGCAATCTGCACATATAAGTTGTGAACAGCAACCGCAAGTGTCTGAATTATTGTTTCCTCTATTATATTGATATGCTCTGGTATTATATCCAGTCTGAACATTTTGAAGTCTTGTCAAATGATTTTTGTACTCCATGTTAGTAGGAGCCATATTCACGGCTGTTCTAGCATATTCAAATCCTTGGTTGGTATAACCTGTCCCAACAAGGCAAATACTCATTAAATAATACCATTCCGCATTCTTATCACTCATATTATTTAGCATGTTCATTGCATCCTGGAATCTTCTTACTTGAATGTAACTTCTTATATTTACATATTCTGAGGATGTATAACCTGATGAAGAATTACCACTATTATAACTAGCATTTGAGTAATCGCTATTGTTCATTAGTGATTCATATGCTTCTTGAACTTCTCTGAATTTTTCTTCAGCAAGGTCGTTTAATGGGTTGTCTGTATATCTATCTGGATGATATTTTTTTGCTAATTCTCTATATGCTTTTTTTATTTCATCTTTACTTGCTCCTCGTTCTATTCCTAATACTTCATATGGGTCTGTCATTGTCTTTTCCTCCTAGTAAGAATTTAATTGATTTCTTAGATTTAATTCAACTTATCTATATTGCTGCATTTTTTACAGTCTTCCCTATTAAATATAATTCTCATTTTATTTTTAATTCCAGAATATATTATATTATCTAGAATGGGTTTTTCATTCACCAAAGGTAATTTATCAAGTTCATTATCTAAAAAGGATAGATTAAGATTCAATAGATTCTTGGCATATTCTTCTATATTATCTTTTTTACATAAATTAAAAGGATTATAACTTTTATTTTTCTTGTCTTTTTCAATATCATCATAAGCATCTAAAATATAAATATATTTTCCCAAATATAAACCAATATTATTTAAGTATTGTTTCCAATGGTCTTGTTTGTAAATCATGAGTTCTCCCATTAATTGTCCAAAAACATTTGATACTTTTTCTATATCACTGCAATTAGCTTTTTCTAGTTCTTCTAATTCTTCTATGAATTTAATTATGATTTGATTTTTTTCTGGATATCTTTTCTTTGCCTTTCTATATCCTCTATTAAATAACATCATAGCCAAAAGACTTTTTATACTTCTTTCATCTTTCCAATCATCTTTTAGATTATTATATGCTAACATAATATTCAAGGCTGCACAATATTCACTTACGTCATTACCAATCATCAGTTGCTTATTCTGAGGATGCGCTACACATCTACAATTAGAGCAATTATTTACTGGTTCATATAGGGAAGTAAGGATAATAACAAGGTATGTCATATCATAGTTCAAGGTAAGTCTACTAAGATTCCCATAATTATGTTTTAATGCCATACAGAGTCCACAATAATATCCTTTGTATGTCATATATTCTCTCACTTTTAATTCAGGTTTATCAATCTGCACATATCCAAACATTTTTAGTCCTCTCTATTATTAATTTAGAACAATAAAGTACAAAATCAAGGTAACTGTTAAGCTTTTTCCAAATAATACCGATATATTATATACATAAAAGACATTAAAAATCTTAATATTATTAGTATAAAGCATAAGCTATAAAAGCTCAACACTACAATTATTAATTTTTTGTGTACAATTTCTATGTACTCCTGTAAAGGGAAGTTTCTAAAATTAAGCACATAAATGTTTAAATGCTATATCAAATTTGTATAAAAGAAATTTCATTTTATATAAAAATCATAATTATATTTATAAAATATTTTTTTAAAGAAAAGATTAGCTTATTTTTAGGGCAAAATCGCTAGTATACTAACATTTTTATATAGCAATTTTTAACTATAATAACATTTAATGAAATTATCCCTTGCTTTTTTCTCCAATTATTGTAAAATAGGTGTTGTAGCAGATAAACCTTATACTAAAAATATAATAAAGTAGGGTGATGAATTATGGCAAGTATTGATAGTTTTAAAAAGTATACCGTTAACAAGTCAACTCCTATTCCTCTGTACTTTCAATTCAAAAATATTTTGATTGAAATGATGAAGGATGAAGTTTTAAAACCAGGTGATATGATACCTACTGAGTTTGAGCTATGTGATATTTATGGTATAAGCAGGACGACAATCAGACAAGCATTAACTGAATTAGTTAATGAAGGTAAGTTTTATCGTGTAAAAGGAAGAGGTACTTTTGTTGCTCAGACCAAAATCAAACATGATTTTACTCAGAAGGCAGAGAGCTTTGATAATGAAATGTTACGATATGGATATACCCCTAGTACTAAGGTTTTAGATTTCAAGGTAGTATCCGCTACCCCAGAAGTTGCATCTGCTTTAAATCTCGCACCAAATACAGACGTTATCTATTTAAAGAGGCTCCGATTTGTGAATGATGAACCACTAAAGATTTCTCAAACTTATTTACCTTATTCATTTTGTAAACATATTCTCGATAATAATATGAATGAAGAATCACTATATAGCATACTATCTAGCAATATTAATACTAAAGTTTATAAAATAATTAAAGAAATGGAAGCTGTTGTTCCTACTAAGGAAGATTGTGAATTACTCGAAATCAATAAGACAACTGCAATACAATTATTTCATGTAAAAGGTTATAATAAATTTGAGACACCTGTAGAGTACACTGTCTCTAGATTTAGAGGAGATAAGAATATTTTCTCTGTAGAACAGTTTGTTTAGTCAACGGTAGGTAAATGCAAAAACCTCAGGTTAATTCCTGAGGTTTTTACTTTTTATGCAAATATGTAATGCCGATACCTTAACTATTAACCTCTAAACTTACTTCACATATACTAATAACAGTTCTAACGTATTTAAAACGCCCTCTATATGAGTTCTTTCCATACCATGGGATGCATGTACCCCTGGCCCTATAAGAGCCCCTCTGATGTTGTTTCCTGCCCTCAAAGCAGCAGATGCATCTGAACCATAGTTAGGATAAACATCTATTGCATATCCAATCTCATTTTCTTTTGCTATACGTACTAATTCATTAACCATATTATAATCATATGGACCTGATGAATCTTTCACACATATGGATACATCATGTTCAGTACAACAAAGGTCATCACCCATAGCACCCATATCAATGGCAATCATTTCAGTTATATCTTGTGGAATGTAAGATGAACCATGTCCCACTTCTTCATATGTGGAAATAAATATTTTTAATGTGTTATTAGGTATGATATCATTATCTTTTATGTATTTCATTAAAGCAAATATAGTTGCTATGCCTGCTTTATCATCTAGATGTCTAGATTTTATATAACCACTTTCAGTTATTTTTACCCTAGGATCAAAAGCAATGAAATTTCCCACTTCTATTCCTAGTTTCTCTACATCTTCTTTTGATGATACGCTCTCATCTATTCTTACTTCCATATTTTCTTCTATTCTTTTATGCTCTGATGCATCAGAAAATACGTGGACTGATGGTTTTGTAGTAAGTATAGTACCGTCATAAACTTTTCCATCTCTTGTAAAGATTTTACAATATTCACCTTCGATGCTGTTCATAAGATATCCACCTATACTAGTAAACCTGATAGTTCCATTAGATTTTATTGACCTTACCATAGCACCCAAAGTATCCACATGTGCTGATAATCCTAGAACTTCTTTATTTTTACCATCAATCTTTATAACTCCACAGCCTTTATTGGTAAATTCCATGCTATAGCCCATGCTGTTAGTTTCTTCTTCTATGAGACTCATGATGTTTTGACAGAATCCACTAGGGCTTTCTGTCTCTAGTATTTTTTTTATGAAATCAAGAATATAATCTTTGTACTGTTCCATTTACTCATCTCCTCATATTCTAAGTTTAACAATTATTATGATCTTTTTTACCTTGTTACCCCTTAATGATATTACCTTCATTGTTAACAATATTTACATCCATGTGAGGATAAGGTATTGAGATATTAACTTCGTCAAACTTAATTTTAATTTGTTCAATTAGATCAAATTTCACTTGTAAGTAATCTTTTGTTTTACACCATACCAATACAGCAAAATTGACTGAACTATCTCCATGTTCACTTATATTAATGTATGGTTCTCTATCCTTAAGTATTAGTGCATGTTTGTCAATAACTTCCTTTATTGCCTTCTTAACTGCATAGGTATCTTCTTCATAAGCTACACCAAAAGTTAAATCAACTCTTCTGATATCCATTGTTGAGTGATTTGTTATGCTACTGTTAGATAAACTACCATTTGGTACAGTTATTACTTTATTATCTCTTGTTCTAAGTGTTGTATAGAATACTTGAATATCTTCTACTATACCCTCATGTCCAAATGCTTTTTCTTCAATGAAATCCCCTATTTTAAATGGTCTTAACAGTAATATCAGTATTCCTCCTGTAAGGTTAGCAAGACTTCCTTGTAGTGCCATACCAATACCAATACCAGTTGCTCCAAGAACCGCTATAAGCGAAGTCATAGGAACCTCCAGATTTTCCATTATTATAATGCCAAGTAAGATTTTTAGTATTAGTCTTGTAGCTGATAATAAAAATTTTGATAACGATACATCTACTTTTGATTTCTTTAAAAACTTCTCCATCAACTTAACTAGATACTTAATTATTTTTGATCCAATAATTAATATAAGTAAGCTCATTAAGATTTTAAAACCATATGCGGTCAATATTTCTAATGCTTTAATTTTAATTTTGTCAAATTCTTGTATAACTGTTTCCATAATGTATTCCTTTCTTTAGTAATTTACTTATCTACATCAATTAATGAATAAAATAATTTTCTATAGATTAGCATCTGCATTTTTATTGTCTATATCTTTATCTTGTAATAATATAATTGGAGATATATCCCTCCATTTATTTATTGCTACTTCTTTTTTGTAGACTTTATCCAAATAAGAATATTTTATTGAAAATACGTACTCTTCGTCATTAGCTAATTTTAGAGAAATATATTTACCATCATATGAACAGTATTTAATCCCTACTTCTTTTCTGCTGGTGATTATATCTCTATATTCTAATTGGTCTAAAATACCATTTATATCTTTTTCTGAAAGTCCGTATATATTATCTTCAACAAAATTATCAGTTATAGTTTTTATATTGAATCCAGGATGATTAATGCTAAAAGTGTATAAATCGTTAATGCCTGTAGCTACAATCTCCCATTTGTCTTTCTTCTTTTCTAAAGCGAATCTCTCATAACTTTGATAATTATTAGCATCTGAGGCTATTACAAAAGCGTACTTGCCATCAGTATTCATATATCTTATAAATACCTCACAAGAAAAATACTCTGTAATACTCTTTTCTATATCCATATCATAAAATACTTTTGTATCTAGTGGTTTGATAAATCCATAACTTGAATAGTCCTTCTTATCAATAAAATCATAATTGACCTTATCTACTACTGCATATTTATTATCATCTATCTCGTATGCAACCATATAGTTTTTATCTGTGTAATTATATAAAAAATTCATCCTGTCATAAACATCTTCAGGTATGCCCAGATTATATTTTAGGACTATATCTTTTATAGAAACAGACACATTGCTGGCTATATTATAAGGATTATTCAAGTAAACAACATATTCATCATTTGGCAATTTTTCTACTTGTTCAAGTAATAAGGTGCAATAATTTTTAATTTTGCCAAGAATAAGTTTGTTTTTCTCATTTATTATATCTTTTTTATTATAATGAGTAATATATTTACCATAATTATTTAGAACGTAATCAATTTTATTCTCGTCTGTCAGTATTAATATATTTTTTATAATTTCTTCATCTTCTATAAGTATATCGGTTAGTATCAATTCTATATCTTTGCTTGATATTATTGTTTTATCAATAAGTTCCAAAGCCTTCTTTTTACTATTGTCAACATCATTTTTGTATATACCATATAGTTCGTCGCTTTTAAACTTCCCAATATCTACTAGTAATTGTGTTGTTTTTTCTTTATCAATGATTAAATCAATAACTACCTTATCAATTTCCATATTAATACTATCAATAGTCACTATATCCGGTATATCAAAATCATCTAAGCTTATCTTCAACATTTCTCTATTTTCGATTAATCTATCCATTATAGAATCTTCTATAGATTTCGGTAATGATAAAAATTTCTTATTCCTTAGTTCCATGTTGCTAAAAGCAATTATTATCTCTCTTTTATTAGTCTCTAGGTGTATATCCATTGAAATTGGTATATTTATACCATGCATTGTCGTATTAATATATGCTTTGCTTTCCTTAGTATTAATAAAGCCGTTATTAATGCTGTAACCTTTTGTTATATTCATCTCTTCAATCTTATCATTGAATGATGTTGTAATAACGTCTAAAGGTATTTCTATAGATATATTGTTATCTTGAATTTCTATAATCTTTTCTAGATCATTACCCTTAAAATATCCATTGAATTTCATTTGATTAAAAGCAACTGTAAACGATGAATTATGCAAATATATTAATAGGATCACTACAAATAATACAATAAGTGTTACAAAACAAAAACCTACTGTTATAGCCTTTTTATATATTGTTTTTTTATCTATAGTTTTAGCATCCTGTAAATTTTTAGTGTCAATTTCCTTTACCTTTTTTCCCATTAATTTATTACTTTGTTTTAATCTAACAAAGTTAACCTCCTAATAATTATTACTATTATAGATATTCTTATTTGGATACGAGTATATTATATAGTTTGTTATGCTATAAAACAAGTCAGTTTTATTATAATTATCGCCAATTTTACTTATATTTACAATAAATCATTAAAAATATAAATTACGAAACAAAAAAACCCGTAATTCCAGTGTGGAAAAACGAGTTTTAAAAACAATATTATATCTTAATAGGTTTATTTTTTAGATATCACAATTATTTACTGTTCTTGGGAATGGAATTACGTCTCTTATGTTACCCATACCGGTTATATACATAATCATACGCTCAAATCCTAATCCAAATCCAGCATGGTCACATCCACCATATTTTCTTATATCTAGATACCACCAATAATCTTCTTCATTTAATCCTATATCTTTCATCTTAGCTACAAGTTTATCGTAATTTTCTTCTCTTTGGCTTCCACCAATGATTTCACCAACACCTGGAACTAATAAATCCATAGCAGCTACTGTTTTATTATCTTCATTTAACTTCATATAGAAAGCTTTTATTTCTTTTGGATAGTCAGTAACAAATACAGGCTTTTGGAAAACTTTTTCAGTTATATACCTTTCATGCTCTGTTTGAAGATCTGCTCCCCATTTTACAGGGAAATCAAATTTTTCTCCGCTTTTTTCTAGAAGTTCTACCGCTTCGGTATAAGTAATTCTTTCAAACTTATTGTTAAGTACATTATCAAGTCTTTCTGATAAACCTTTATCAATAAATTTATTGAAGAATTCCATTTCTTCTGGTGCATTTTCTTTAACATAAGCAATAATATATTTAATCATTTCTTCTGCTATATCCATGTCATCAATTAAATCCGCAAATGCCATTTCTGGTTCAATCATCCAGAATTCTGCTGCGTGTCTTGCAGTGTTAGAATTTTCTGCTCTAAATGTTGGACCAAACGTATACACATTTCTAAATGCCATTGCATAAGTTTCAACATTAAGCTGTCCACTAACTGTAAGATTGGTTTCTTTACCAAAGAAGTCTTGTTTCAAATCTATGTTTCCTTCTTCGTCTTTTGGCACGTTATTCAAATCAAGTGTAGTAGCTCTGAACATTTCCCCTGCACCCTCACAGTCACTACCTGTAAGAATTGGTGTATGAACATATACAAATCCTTTGTCTGTAAAGAATCTGTGTATTGCCTGCGCTACAACTGAACGTATCCTGAATACTGCTGAAAAAGTGTTAGTTCTTGGTCTAAGATGAGAAATGGTTCTTAGATATTCGAATGTATGTCTTTTCTTTTGTAATGGATAATCTGATGTTGATGTACCTTCTATCTGTACATTAGTTGCTTGCATTTCAAAAGGTTGTTTTGCACCTGGTGTTTCTATAAATTTACCTTTTACAATAATTGATGAACCCACATTTAACTTAGATACTTCATCAAAATTTTCTAATTCATTATTGATTACTACTTGAAGATTATTAAAAAATGTCCCATCATTAAGAATAATGAATCCAAAGGCTTTTGAAGCTCTAACGCTTCTTATCCAACCTGAGACTGTTATTTCTTTATCTGCATATTGGCTTGTATTTCTAAATAATTCTTTTACTGATGTATAATTCATTATGGTTCTCCTTCCTTTCAAACTTTCTAATTGGTATTATACCATAGTCATTCAAATTTTTTTACATCTAAATAAATAATTTTTTAGATTACAACTTAAATTATTAAAGTTATGAGTCTCTTAAATAATATTTATTATAAGTATAACCAAATAACTTATTTTTTTTACCTAATTATGATATACTAATTAGTAATTCACGGTGGAAAAATAAATATAATTTAATGTTGGTGTTTATAATTATAGAAGGATAGTAATTAATATAAAAATGATTCTTATATTACCGTGTACCACAAGAAAAGTTTAATATTTATAATACGAAAGGACGGATATATAATGGATTCAAGAATTGTAAAGTTAGCAAAAATTTTAGTTAATTATTCTTGCAAAGTCAAAAAAGGAGATAAAGTTTTAATACAGCATGTTGGTGATTCTACATTACCTCTTACTAAGCAATTAATTAAAGAAATATATGCTGTTGGAGGTATCCCATTTGAAAAGCATGTAGATGAATCTGTTCAAAGGGAATTACTATTAAATTGTAATAAAGAACAGATAGACCTAATGGCTGAATCTTATTTAACGATTATGAGAGAAATGGATTGTTACATTGGTATCAGAGCTTCTAATAACGTAAATGAGTTAAGCGATGTTCCAAGTGATAAAAGAGGATTATTTGAGATGTATCATTTTACTCCTGTACACAGAGATGTTCGTGTTCCTGATACACGTTGGGTTGTTATGAGATATCCTAATAATTCTATGGCTCAACTTGCCAATACTAGTCTTGAAGATTTTGAAGACTTTTATTTTAACGTTTGTACTCTTGATTATGGAAAGATGTCAAAAGCTATGGATAATCTAGTTGATCTTATGAATAAAACTGATAAAGTAAGAATCGTTGGTGAAGGAACTGATATTTCATTCTCAATCAAAGGTCTTCCTGCTATCAAGTGTGATGGAGGATGCAATATCCCTGATGGTGAAGTATACTCAGCACCTGTTAAAGATTCAGTTAACGGTGTTATCAGTTATAATACCCCTGCAGTCTATAGAGGTTTTACTTATGAAAATATTGTTTTCGAGTTCAAAAATGGTAAAATCATAAAGGCTACTGCTAATGATACAGAAAAAATCAATGCTGTACTTGATACAGATGAGGGTGCTAGATATATAGGAGAATTTGCTATAGGTGTTAATCCATTCATCATTAATCCTCTAAAAGACACTCTTTTTGATGAAAAGATTATGGGTAGTATCCACTTCACACCTGGTAATTCCTATGATGACTGCGATAATGAAAACCATTCAGCTATCCATTGGGATTTAGTTTATATTCAGACTCCTGATTTTGGTGGCGGAGAAATTTATTTTGATGACGTTCTTATTAGAAAAGATGGTATGTTTGTAGTACCAGAACTTGAGTGTTTGAATCCTGAGAATCTTAAATAAATATATATAATTTTAGTTTATTTCATTAAAAAAGCGCTGTATAGCGCTTTTTTTAACCTCTAGAATTTCTTTAATTATATAACTCATCTAATTTATATTTATAGCATTGTATCTAACAATACTAAACTATTCTATTATGATTATTAAATAGATTGTTTTTCTGCAAGAAAAGCAAGAGTGGTAATCCAAGACCATAACAAGCTATTGTTTGTCCTATAGCAACAAATATCATTAGTGATATTAGTGGTAAGGGTAATGCATATGCATATTTTAGGATTGATCCTACTACTATACCATTGATTACTATTGGTGGAATAGGTACTAGATATTTATATCGTCTTAACATATATACTAACACTGATGATAGTAATGATGCCAAACTTCCAAATATTATATCGTAGATTATTGCACCACCTAAAAAGTTACCAAGCAAACATCCCACAAATAATCCAGGAATAGCAGCTGGTGTAAAGAATGGTAAAATTGTGAGTGCTTCTGCAATCCTAATTTGTACTTCTCCAAAGCTTATTGGTCTAAAAGCTAATGTGAGTACAATATAAATAGCCGCAATCAAACCTGCTTGCGTTAAAAACTTTGTACTTCTATTCATTTTATGTTCCTCCCTAGTTTTGTTTAGTGTCAGGATGGTTTCGAACTGACGATAAAATAATAGCATATTTCCCTTTATTAGAAAAGGACATTTATCACATTTTATATTAATGCGGGAAACTTCTTAGTATGAAATGTAAAGATGATGGAATAATGGTACTATCCATTGGTATAGTAGTTGTATTGGTTGAGACAATAATATTACTATTACCAATCTGGCTATAAGAATTCAAGATAACTACTATTTAGCCTATCAATTAAGATAGGCTTTTATGTACTAATCAGTGCTTTAACGATGATTAGATAATCGTGAAATTTTGTCTTTTATTCTGTTAGCTCCTTCAAAACGATAAGTACTATAAAAAGGAACTTCTTCATTGTAATATAGACTCCATGCATGATGAAGTACATAAGCATAGTGTTCTTCCTGCTTATTTCCAGCTACAAGCATATCATTTTCTTCAAGGCTTAATTGATCATAATAACTTAATGCTATATCATAATAATGATTCGATTGCTTATGATTATAAAATACACAAATATCCCCTAAACATTCATAATAACATGCCAGATCAAATTCACGGTTATGTAATTCTTCGTATAAAAATTTAATAGTAACTACTTTCTTCTCATAGGATAATAATTTATATGTATAGTTTTTTGCTATAAGTTGAACATATTCATCAGATATATCATCAACAAATGTATAAAATATACAGCTACTGGTACCATATGAAAATAGCAATTTCAAGAAATCTCCTATACCATCCCTAAATGTATCTAGCTCTTTATAGTCAAATTGTGTTATAGCTCCAACAAAAGGGATTACTTCACAAAATCTAGCTAAATCTGATAGTTGCTCTTGTGTAAAACCACGTATAGAACCTCTTGTCCTCTTTTTAATTTTAAAGATATTGTGATAAACTTTATCAAAAAGTGCATATACATTCACATTCAAATCCATATCTAACATAATAACCTCCATACATATAAATTCAATCCCCAATAAAGTAGGCTAATCCTACTGAAAAGCTCGAGAATTCTCATTCTACTACTGAATATCTTTATTAGTTACCCTTAAATAAGTGTACGCCATTATCTTCAATTTTGGGAATTTGATTATGCCCTAAGTATTGAGTTTGATTTATCATGGGCAGAGGGAATAATCTCCAATTCAGGTTATTTTCATAACGCATATATTCAAGATTTTGTTTTGCAAATACTCCATATCTTAATTCGGTGTGGAATATGGTTTTACTATTTGGATTTAATAAAACAAATAAATAAAAACCTGTTAAATCACAATTTCTAGCTGTATATTGGTATGTTTCCTTCCAAAAACGAGATACATTACCTTTAGTACCTTTATCAATCCGATAGACTAATAGTAGTTTATTTGTCTCTAGGCTAAGAAATGCTTTGTATTTCCCTCTACCTTTTCGCATTATATTTTTTATTGTAGCATATTCAATATGTCTAGTACCACTACGAATAATGGGAAAGTTATCAGCAAATTTTAAATCTTGTTCAAACACATGACACTTCATAATAGTCATACTGCTATCTAATCCACTAACATCTGGCAAGTATTTCTCAAAAATATCTATGATAGAATCCCACTTTGATGCAATAGTATTCCAATTAGCAGCAAGAATTACAATCAAACCTAAACCTATAGCAGTATCAACAATATTTCCTACAGGCACTTTTAGTGCTGCTCCAAATGCAATTAAAGCGTACTCAACAGCTTGGGGAAGATTTAATGCCTTTAAGTCATCTGCTAAACTTGCATCATAACTAGCACTCATCGGTTTACTATAGTACAAATCCTTAGCTAAACAATTATATGTGTTAATTGACCCATCAACATATTTAGTATGATATTCTAATAAAGAAGTATTACCTTTGTTGTATTCGACTTGTATAACTTCAATGAATTCTTTTCTTGCTTCTGGCGTCAATTTATGAAACAAATCTTTACATAACAAATTAATATTGACATCGCTATTTGTAGTAGATGCATATGAATATGTATTTGGTAAAGATAAAGTAATTGACAAAACAAGAATTAAACAAATTGCTTTTTTAATATTATATTTTTTCATATTAACTATCATTC
>NZ_BTPT01000020.1:0-74958 GCF_054408565.1 Vallitalea sediminicola | reverse complement strand
GGTTTATATATATATAAACCAGTGGAAGTTTTTTCCTTAGGAATAGTAAGACTAAATGTCAATGTATCTGTCCCAGTACCATCTATATAATTGGCATAAGCTACTGAATCATCAGCAAATCTAATAGGTAGTTGAGGTACGCCACCGCTTACATTAACTATTTCACTAAATTTAGCAGATATGTATAGTTCATCACCATCGGAATAGGGTTCTGAGGTATTTCCAACTACGTGAAATGATTGTAGGTTAGGTGCGATAGTATCCGTAAAATATATCTGAACTTCTCCATAATCTATATCGCCATCATCACCGCCTAATCCTTCTGCATTTTCCACATCACCTTTTCCATAAATATAATTATATGCTGTAACATTATATTCACCAGATTCATACCAGCCATCTTCAGATCCATAATAATTAGAAGCTCCAACAGAAGCACTCCCATTTGAAGCATTTGATGCTAAAATATTTAGTCTGACATTTGATGCATTCGTTCCAATGTCAGCTCTAAATTTCGCTTTAATTGAACTTCCCATTTCCTTCCAATAACTGTAACTACTCATACTTTGGATGGGTGTTGTATAACTGCTATTACTTTCATAATGATGCCTATTAGAGTCTTTATACAAAATATGCCAAGAATTCAATCCATTCATGGTTATGCTATCAGTATGACTAATCAATACTTTACAAACATCTCTATCAATATCTTTTACTGCATTGCCTTCTATCTTATATATTTCAACATAGAAAAACCGATTCTCTTTTTCCCAAGTGTTGAATGCCAGTGTATCAATGGTTATATTTTTGCTTATTTCTCCACTATTGAAGACAGCACTTCCAGTTTTTGCAGTGAAGTGTGTACCACCAATCCCAGAACCATTGATTGTTCTATAATATACAGTCACGATATTTGAAGTATCTCCTGTTCTTTCAATGGTTATAGAAGCATTTCCGTCATATGCTACTGAAACGTTTGTATCTCTAAGATTTACGCTTGAAAAATCTATTGCGTATATCTTTTCAACGCTTACCACTGAAGAAATTAGTACTATTGATAATACTACTGACATTATAAAAAATATTTTTTTCATGGCACACTCCTAATCTAATGGAATTTATTTTTCCCACAAAAAGATTGTGAAAGATTCCATTAATATCTAAATTCATTAATATATGCTTAATTAGTTAACTATTAATCTATATAATAGCTGTTGTCATATATGATATATTAGCATTTTTTAGCAAAAAAAGGATTAAAGCTTACCATTTGGTAAGATTTAATCCTTTTTTATTTATATATAATAGTTAGATAATTGTGTAAGTTCAACATCCATTGCTATTTTTTTATAGGAAAATACAATTTAATTTTAGTACCAATGTTTTTTTGACTAACTACTTCAATTTTTCCTTCTAGCCCATTAACAATCTCTTTCACAACACCAAGGCCAAGACCTAAGCCATCTATGGACCGATTATTATCAATTCGATAAAATGCATCAAATATCAATTCTTGTTTATCTTTATCCATACCGATTCCCGTATCTTCAACTGATATCACCACTTCTTTATTGAGTTCATAACGAATTGTCACTTCGCCATTTTTCTTATTGTATTTAAAGGCATTATCGACTAGATTGTACAGAAGTCTATCTAATAGCATTGGTATAATGGGTAGATAATAATCTTCCAAACCACAATCAACACTAAATGTCAAATCATCTTTATGCTGTAGACGATAATATTTCTCAATCTTCTTAATACTCTCTTGAATGCTAGCTTTATGGTTAATCTGATCAAACCGTTCTGCATTAATATAGTAATTAAGATTATCTGTCATTTTTTCTAATTCCAATAATGCACCCATACTTGCATCCATATATTCTTTTCGTTCCTCACTACTCATCTCATAGTTTTCTATCATCTGATAATTGAGTTTAGCTACAGATAAAGGTAAGCGTAGATCATGACTTATACCTCTTATCAAATCAAGCTTTTCGATTTCTTTATGTTTCTTTTCTAATAGTTTCATCTTATTGACATATACGAAAAAAACAGATACTAAAAATCCTAACACATAAATAATACTACCAATTTGCGGTCCAAGAACAATTGATGAAATAAAACCTTGTTTTATTATATTAGCTACCAAAGCGATATTACACATATTGAATCCTGAAAAAACGCTATAAGTAATAATTAAAATCATAGCATGAGGTTTTCTTTTAACATAGCCCATAATTTTCATTGAAAAAATAACTATAGCACCTAATACATAAAAAATCATTGACCTATCAGTAATAAAACTTTTCACTAAAACCAAATAGACAGCACTATAGATAAATAAATATCTTTTTTTTATTTTAAAATCAAAAAGTCTATACACTAAACTTTGATACAAAATATAGTTTATAGCACTTGTTAATCTATCTATAAAGAGAAAATTAGAACTTGTAATACCTACTAGATTACTAATTAATACAAATTCTCCTGACACTACACTTTTATATAAAGATGTTAAACCAATAAGGATAACTACAAACATATATACAACTCTGTCTTTAAAGAAAATAAACCCACTAATTATTAAAATGATTAAAAACAAACCAAACATAATCGTACTATACCCACTCCTAATAGCCAGATATTTACGGACACCCTCTCTAGAACTATACAATATCATTGGGTCCTTTAATGCTTTGGAATAGTTTTTAATACTAACTTGTACCACTTGATGACCCGACCGTTCAACATAATCGTTCGATTCAATATGTATAACACCATATGCAATCTCTTTAGTATATCCAGTCATTGATTTATCAACATTTTGTCTTTCAACATGATTGTTGACCTTGATGATATAGCCACTTTCACTATCTTCATAAACAAATGTTACTGGTTGCTTTTTATCTGATTTCACATTAAATGTATACACTGACTCCTTCTTTTGAGTCAGCAATAATACGTGCATGGAATCATCCCTAACATTTTCTACATCAAGGGTATTTTGTTTTAATTCACTATACTGTGTAACGTTTGTATTCAATGTATTATAAACCCAAAAAACACCTATATTAATAGTAATCATAAGCAATAAAATAAATGCGATTTTTTTATAGACCTTCCCTATCTGCCTCATTTATTTTCCCTCTGTTGGCATACAACTAATTGATATCCTTTACCATAGAAGGTTTCTATTATGATTTCTTCACTTCCAATTGCTGTTATATTTTTTCTAAGCCTTGCAATCAACGTTTGCATTCGCACATTTTCATTAACTTCTTCACTAAAAAAGCTACCGAATTCATTTCGTTTCAAGTAACTATCCTCTTCCTTTTTTTCAACCAGTACTTTTAATAACTTTATCTGGCTAGGTTGAATAACAAAAGATTTCCCTTTACATGATAAATAGTGTGTCTCTGTATTAAATGAAATGTCCCCAATCTCATATTCTTTTAATTCAGATAATATACGTTTTTTCAGTGCATTCAATTTATAGATTAGTTCATATAAATCAAAGGGTTTTGAGATATAATCATCTGCTCCGTTTTCATAAGCTTGGGTCTTACTTTTTGAATCATTTAAAGCAGATATCATTATAATCCGGCAATTATTATAAGCCCTAAGATAAGGAATCAAATCATAGCCACTTCCATTTGGCAACATCACATCCAACAAAACTATATGTGGACTTATACTCATATATACTGACTTTGCTTCTTGAAAATCCATAACTCCAACAGCTTCGTATTTTTCCTTTTTCAACATTTTTACAAGAGTTTGATTTAAAGCCTTTTTGTCTTCAACTACCATCACCTTAATATTCATGATAAGCTCCTCTTTATGTAGATTTCTCTTCTATATGTTTAGCCAATACTTTTATTTTACCGACACATCTTTCTATCCCTTTTACCTCCAAAATAATTAGTTCCCCAAACTCCAGATAAAATCATAACAGCTCCAACAATCTGATACCAGTAAAATGGTTCATTCCTTATTAACACTCCAGCAATTATTGATGTAACACTTGATAGATTGGCAAAAACAGCAGCTCTAGATGCTTCAATTTTTGCCAATGTATAATTTATTAAAAAGAATGCTATGACTGAAGATAGTATTCCTAAATAAAATACTGCTATAACTACTTTAACATTCATTAGAGGAACAAAATAATTGGATATTTCACCTTTCACTAAATGTTGTATTACAGCAGTTCCATTAAAAGTTATTGCACCAATCCACATCATTGCATAGGTCAATTCTACTGGTTTGAAGTCCGCTGAATATTTTCGTGATAATACATTAAATATTGAACCAAATAGGACTGCTAATAAAAGTAATAACATCCCCATTATATTGGAGCCTATTTCACCACTCTTCATAACAATAATAAAAATCGCTCCTATAACGGATAATCCCACAAAGATTATTTGTATCTTGCTTGGAAATTCTTTTAAAAATATTATTGCTAATATTGTTACTACAATAGGTATCAGAGCTATCATCATTCCAGCTTCTGAAGAATTAGTCAGCTTAATACCAAAAATTTCACATATGAAATAAGCTACTGGCTGTGTCAATCCAATTACTATCAATTTATGAATCGCTTTTCCTTTATATTCAACTCTAATTACTTTAGCTATTCTCAGAATTGATAGTACTATCACTGCCATTCCAAATCTAAAAGCCAGTAAATGAAATGGATCAATTTCAGATAGTGCTTCTTTTGTAAATAAAAAAGAAAATCCAAATATCAAAGCCATTCCCGTACCAGCTAAATAGGGTAAATATTTTTCTTTCTCTGCCATAATTCTACCTTCCTTTAGTTGTATAGTGCTGCTGAATATTTTCATCTTATTACACAACTGGTATAGTGAAACTAATTTTAGTTCCCTTACCTACTTGGCTCTTGACTAAAATTCTTCTACCATACGATTATAGCTAATATAAATAGCTTGTTCATTAACATCTTTAGGTAATTTTAAAGGTTTGAAGATACCTTTGGATACATGATTCATTACGTATACGCCTGCAAATCTCCATACCATCATCATCAGGAAACATTATATCCAGAATAACAAGGGAAGGAGAGAAGCTTCTAAATTTCTCATTAGCTTCTCTTCCATTATAGGCAGTTGTCGTTTTCATACCTTCATTTGCTATGAAATCACTAAGTATATTTGTTTCTATTTCTTCCAGTATAACATTTTCTGTACTCATATATAACCAGTAAAAACTATTTTGTGAATTTTGTTCATCCACTCTTTCTTTTTAACATAGCAATGGCTGATTTTAATCCAATAATCATACTACCACCCCTTACTCATAATAAAGTCAAAGATTTGTTTTTCACGTTCTTCTAGGCTATCAACCATGAATTGATCTAGATTTAATTCACCATCTATTTTACCATCTTTGATGAAAGCAAAAAAACTATCCGCCTATATTAAGCGGATAGATATAAATGAAGTCTTGAATTTTCTATATTAATAATGTACCTTAATCAACTCAGTTATCTCTGATAATGTAAGACCTAATTCCTTATAGTACTCAATATCTTTTGCCATTTTTTTATGTGTTAATTCATCTCTTTTATTTTTAATTTCTTTAGATGTTAATTCTGCTACAAAGCATCCACGCCCAGTAATAGTATAAATAAATCCCTCTCGTTCAAGTGCTTCCCATGCTTTTTTGACTGTAATTATGCTAATTCGTAATTCTTTTGCTGCTGTTCTTATTGGTGGTAGGCTATAATTGCTTTTCAAATCACCTTTAATAATCTGTGAACTAATTTGTTCAAATAATTGTTGGTAGATAGGCTTATCAGATGTATTAGATATAGCGATATTTATCATATATCTACCTTAGCAAATCTCTTAACTGATATTTTATATGCTATTATTGCTGATATGATAAATATTAAAATCCCTCCACCAAGAATCCCCACTTGTAAATATATACTACTTGCATCTGGTCCTTTTAGATACATATTTATACTTGGGTTAAACAGAGCAAGTAGTTCTACTATCGATGCAAATATTATAATAGCAGCATCTGATACAATCACAGGGGCACCATATTTATAGGCGGTTTTATAGAACATTGGAAAGAATATTATATTGAACAATGCAAACATGATGAATGTAAGCCCAAAGAACGCAATATTAGGTTTTAGGAAAATAAATTTTGCGCTATTATATAGATTATTATTAATGATTGCAAAGAAAACAGCAATTATAATATGGAGTAACTCTAATGTAATTACTGATAGCATTCTTGATTTAACTATATCTTTTTTAGTCACAGGCATCATAATTGATAGCATGAGATCATTTTGAGCCTTATATGTTGCGAACATATTGGGTACGGTTATAAAACAAAAATACATAAGTACAATGAAATATAGCCATCCTGGTATAAGCATCAATGCACCTGTTAGCACCGGCAAAAAATAGAAAAATGGACTAATTCCCAATTTAAAGTCTTTAAACAGTAAATTCTTCATCGTCATCCTCCTTCTTCGCATAATATATCATAATGTCTTCTAAGCTAGGTGCTTTAACACGTACTCCATCATTTTCCCTAAATCTATCACTTTTAACTAAACCCGTAAAGCCAAAAGAATTTACTTTATAAGAAATCAAATCTCTTTTTATATCATCTAACTGATCTTCAGAACCATTTATAAGCCTATATGAATTGATAAAATCATCTTTCGTCTTACTGGCAACAATTTTACCGTTATTAATATAAGTAATATAGTCTGCACATTTTTCTAAGTCAGATGTAATATGAGTAGAGAATAGTATACTTCTCTCACCATCCTCAACTAATTCTTGAAATAAATCAAGTATATTATCCCGTGCTACAGGATCTAGTCCACTAGTCGGTTCATCAAGGATAAATAATTTTGCATTATGGGATAGTGCAATAGCCAATGAATATTTTACCTTCATTCCTTCTGACAATTCAGATATCTTTTTATCTGGATCTAGTTTAAACCTTTTAAGATAATAAGTATATAATTCCTCGTCCCAATTAGTGTAAAATCCCTTGATAACATTGGTTACATTTTTAACTCTACTTTTTGTATAGAAATCTACACCGCCGAAGATATAACCAATATCCTGCTTTAATATAATTTCATTTTCAATAAAATTCATGCCCAAAATTGATATTTCACCACTATCTTTATGAACCATATTCAAAATTGATTTAAGTGTTGTTGTTTTTCCCGCACCATTACTGCCGATGAATCCCATAATATAGCCTTTTTCTAATTTAAAAGAAATATCTTTGAGTTGGAATTTTTCATATTTTTTGTTTAATTTTTCAACTTTTAAAGCTATCAAATATAAAACCCCTTTCAATATTGTGTTTGTTGTGTATACACAATATATCATTTTGGTTTGGATTTGTCAACTTAGATTTGTCTTTTCCAACAATCAGCCCCATGGTCATCCACCATACCAATCGCTTGCATGTAAGCATATATAATGGTTGATCCTACAAATTTCATACCACGCTTTTTAAGATCCTTTGCTATCTTATCACTTATATCCGTAGTTACAGGAACATCTGCCATCGATGAGAAATTGTTGACCAATGGTTTGTTATCCATGTATGCCCATAAATAGGTATCAAAACTTCCAAATTCCTTCTGAATCGCAAGAAAAACGATGGCATTGGTTCTTGCTGCATAGATTTTCAGCTTGTTGCGGATTATTTTTTCATTACTGCGAAGATCTTCAAGTTCCTCATCTGTCATCTTGGCCACTAATTCAGGATCAAAACCTTTAAAGGCTTCACGGTAACCCTCTCTTCTTTTTAAAATCGTATACCAGCTTAATCCGGCTTGTGCACCTTCTAATATGATAAACTCAAACAGCTTTTGATCATCATGAACAGGAACTCCCCACTCTTCATCATGATACTTAGCATAGAGTTCTTGTCCTTCTTTATTTCCAAAACATCGCTTCATTGTTTTCTCCTTGATTAAAATTATATTTGTACTACCTAACGATACTTACTTTCTAATTCATATTCAATTCTAATTAGCTAAATTCAAATTCTCCTCCAAGAATCTAGCTGGCATGTCATACTCCAATTCCCAAATAAAACTCATTGGCTTTGATCCACTATGTGAAACATATTTTGCCTTACCCATGAAAATAAACGGACTAGCAAAACCATCACGATTTCTATATTCACGAACAAATAATAAAATATCATGATTATTTTTTAAATGGTTGATATAACGTTGTGCAGTAGGTGTTGTTTCAGCAGTTTTATTCTGTGTTTGCCAGTGAAAACGGTGTTCGTTAATTGGATAATCTTCATACATGGTTACTTCTGAGAAATCCTTATCACTTTTATTTAGTGTAATTAGAAATATATCTGTATTGCTTTCTTTAATATGCAATACTCCTTCTCTAAATGCAGGCATTTTCCACTCACTATAATATCCAATACCTGCTAATATCTGATTTGTAGTATATGTACAATGCACATCAAGAGGACTATCAATATTCATCTTTTGATGGTTATCTACAAAACTGATATGTTCGTATTGATAAGTTAGAATCTCTATTATCTCTTCACATAACATCTTATTTTCACGAATCTTACCTAGACCATCATTCATTGAGTTAAAACCTTCATTATCGGGTGTTTTATTATAGAAACTATAGTAAAAAATAGCTGTAACCTTAGTATCTGTAATTTCTTTCATATCACCACTAAAATACTTGATACCTATATTTAACAATCTTTTACTATCAATATAAAACAAATTCTTGAATCTCTTAACCATGGTCATATCATAACTTGAATCCATAGTGTTATTTAATGCAAGACATTTTAAGGAATATAGGCTTCTATTTCCAGACTTACCATAGAAATCAATCAAGCTCATATCATGATATTTCAAAAAGTTTCTTAGGGTCAATGGGCGATTTGTTTCTGTCTGATAAGTTCTTATCCTGCTAATAATAGCACTTTTATTAATAATAGCATTACGAATATTGCTAAGAATATATTCCTTAGCTAACTTTTCCATTTTTATATGACATCCTCTTGGTAGACTTAAAACCTCGTCTCCTATTGAGTCTCTAACAGATTTTTTCGATTTATGAATCAATGCTCTGAAGCGTTCATCATAGTTATATTTTTCATGAGCTCTTCCTACATAATCCAATACGGTCAAACACTCTTTATTCTCAGCATGTCTAAGACCACGACCAAGCTGTTGTAAAAAAACAGTTAAACTTTGTGTAGGTCGTAGAAATAAAACAGTATTCACTTCTTGAATATCCACACCTTCATTGTAAACATCAACAGTAAATATTATTTTAATTTGCCCTGATTTCAACTTGTTTTTAGCTTGGCTACGCAAGTTTTTATCTGTTTTACCTGTAACTGAAATAGCTTCTATCCCATAATCATTAAAGGATTTTGTCATGAACTCTGCATGTTCTACACTAACGCAGAATCCAAGTGCTTTTAAATCCTCGAAGTCTGTTAAGTATCTCTCCATACTATTTAAAACAGTACGAAGACGTTTTTCATGATTGATTTTATAGAGATTGGTAAGCTCACTGACCTGATAACCTCCATTGGTCCACTTAAGTCCCGATAAGTCAATATCATCTGATACACAAAAATAATGAAATGGTGACAACAACTTATGGTCAATTGCTTCAGGAAGTCGCATCTCTGAAGCTATGCGACCATCAAAGACTTCTAATATATTCTTACCATCCATACGCTCTGGTGTAGCCGTTAAACCTAATAAAATCTTTGGCTCATAGTAGTTTAATAAAGTCCCATAAGAATTGGAAGCACTATGGTGAAATTCATCCACTATAATAAAGTTATAAAAATCTGATGTAGTCTTATTCATTAACTTTTGACTATTAAATGACTGTATGGTAACAAACAAATAATCTAATGAATTTGGTTTATAATTACCTGTTAACATCTCCCCAAAATCAGGCTCTTTCAATATGCCTCGAAATGTATCCATTGCTTGTTTTAATATTTCTTCACGATGAGCAACGAATAGCAATTTAGCATTAGGATTCTTTTTATAAAACTGTTTGAAGTCAAAAGCAGCTATGACAGTTTTTCCAACACCTGTTGCTGCAACAACGAGATTCTTATACTTACCAAAAATTTCACGCTCAGCTTGTAAAGTATTAAGAATATCTTGTTGATAGGCATAAGGACGAATGTCAAAAAAAGTCATGGATGAGGTCATATCATTATCATAATCCCCACTACGTTCTTTTAAAATGGCAGATTTCAGTTTATTTAGATTAGCTTCATTACCTGATGTGAATGATTCAAAATCATAGCTATTCCAATAACTTTCAAAAGTTGCTTGAAACTTACGAACAACTTCAAATGAATCCTTTTCACTCACTTTCAGATTCCATTCAAGCCCACTTGTCATTGCAACTTTTGACATGTTTGATGAACCAATATATGCAGTTGTGAATCCCGAATCTCGATGAAATAAATATGACTTTGCGTGCAATCTAGTACGCTTGGTTTCATAGGATATTTTTATCTCCACATTAGGTAATTGGGCTAATTTCTCAATAGCTCCTGCATCTGTAGCTCCCATGTAACAGGTTGTAATAATTCTCACCTTTTTATTAGTATCCTTAGTAAATGTCTTCAACTCATCAAATATAAGTCTTAACCCACTCCATTTAATAAATGAAATCAACATATCAATACCATCGCTAGACTGAATCTCTTTTTTTAATTCAGATACTAGATCTGGCTCTTTCACAGACCCTGTAAAAAGAGAGCTGGTTGCAATGGAAGTAGCTGGGCGAACTGGTAATAATTTATCATTTAGTGCGGATGCAGTATTTAATGTTGAATAAATAGATAAAAGTAGTTCTGATGTTTTAGATACTTTGTAATTATTAAATGTATCCAAATCAAGATTTTCAGATAGTAATTGTATCAAGCGATTACATAATTCTATTTGATAGACTAAATTTCTTTTGTCTTTTCGTTCTTTGCGATTGTCTTCACGAATGAATATCAATGCTTTGCGTACTACTTCTTCTATGTATTTTGATAATATTAAATCAGCCTCTGCTTCATCAATTGGCTTTTTCTGTGAATCCTGATTCAAGTTTTCCAGATGAGCTATCTTGTTCTCAATTTCTTTGTTTATTAGTTGTTCATATATTCCTTGTATCATTTTATTTACCTCTTTTAGATTTTTGTTTATCATATTTAACTCATAGTATTCATTTTATCACGAAAAGCTTTAATATGAAATGATTGATATTAGTCGTAAAAAATGGTATGCTATCAACTGTGAATCCAAAAAACATTGACATTATTACATAATAATCAATAAAAAATTGTTATTATGAAGATTATATATTGAAGAGCTTAATTTTATAGGCTTTTTTAAAGTGATAAAGAGAGGTAATAATATGATAAAAGTTGATAACTTGTCCTACTCATTTCCCCAAAAAGAATTATATAATAATATTTCATTCACATTGGAAGACGGTCACCATTGCGCTTTTATAGGAACAAGTGGTAGTGGAAAAAGTACACTGATAGATATAATTATGAATCCAGAAAAATATATGTTTGATGGTAAGTTAGAGATAGAACCCAATTGTAGATTTGGGTATGTAAGTCAGTTCTCACAACTAGACAAAACGAAAGAAACTACCGTTTACGAATATATAGCAGAAGAATTTATTAAACTACAAAAAGAAATAACATCCATTTGTACTGAAATGGAAACTTCTTCGGATATTGATAATTTGCTAGAAAAATACCAACAAGCTTTAGATGCATTTGACGCCATTGGTGGCGATGATTTTGAAAGCAAAATTAATAAAAAACTACATCTTGCTAACCTAATCAAGCATAAAGACCTGATGATATCTGAACTTAGCGGTGGGGAATTCAAACTTGTCCAAGTGATTAAGGAAATGCTTCATAGCCCTGACTTAATGATTATGGATGAACCAGATGTTTTTTTAGACTTTGAAAACCTTAATTCTCTTAAGAATCTAATTAATTCTCACAAAGACATAATGTTAGTTATTACCCACAACAGATATCTATTGAATCATTGTTTCAACAAAATTGTGCATCTTGAAAATATGGAACTCCAAGAGTTTGATGGAAGATATATGGATTATAATTTCTCATTACTTCAATCTAAAATTGAGTTGCAAGAGCTTGCTATTGCCGATGATGAAGAGATTAAGAGGAACGAAATCTTAATTAATAAACTAAGATCTGTTGCAAGTAATAATGCTGAAGCTGCTAAAGGGAAATCTCTTAAAGCTAGAGTTAAAATTCAAGAGAGATTAGAAAAACGTAGAATAAAAGCACCATTCGTGGATATTAAACAACCTGAGATCCATTTATCCACTGATAATGAAATAGAAGAAACCATTGCTTTAAAAGTTAATGATTACAGCGTTGCCTTTGATGAGATACTTTTAGAAAATGTTAACTTTGAAATCAAATCTACTGATAAAGTAGCTCTTATAGGTTCAAATGGTACTGGAAAAACCACATTACTCAGAGATATCTTTAAAAATAATCAAGATTCCATTGAAATAAATTCTGACGTTGAAGTGGCTTATTTATCTCAGCTTCAAGGAGAAATACTAAATGAATCAAATACAATACTTGAAGAATTCTTAGACGCTGGATTTGAAACTTATCAAGAAATCAAATCATATGTTTCTAATTATGGTTTTGACGAAGAAATCGTTGATCAAAAGATAGGATCTTTATCTGGTGGAGAAAAGAATATACTTCAATTGGCTAAAATTTCTGCTAGCAAAGCAAATATGTTACTTCTAGATGAACCGACAAGTCATTTAGATACCTATTCACAAATAGCCCTTGAAGAAGCTATAAAAAACTATAACGGTGCCATTATAATGATTTCTCATGATTACTATTCTATAATAAATTGCATGGATTATGTTTTAATCATTGATGATAAAACAATTAGAAGAATGCGTATGCGGACATTCAGAAAAATGATTTATGCTAATCATTTTAATAAAGATTATCTAGAAATTGAACAAAAGAAAAAATCAATTGAAACCAAAATAGAATTGGCTTTAAAAGACACTGATTTTGAACTTGCAAAGGTTTTATCTGAGCAGTTAGAAGATCTGATTAAGTTGCTTTAAATATACATATTGAGATGGCAGTAATAACCTGCCATCCCAATATATCTTAACTATAATTATTCTTGATTTTCATCATATACCAATTGTATCTTATCTAATATAAAACTATTTTTAGTACAACAAACATTAATATAAGTATCACCTGCATCAAAATATTCTCTTGTTCCCTCTAGCTTCTCAAATTCCCAAGTCCAGATACCACATGTATTTCGAATTGCAAATGAATCAAAAGTCCTACCATTTTCATCTGCAACGTTTATAAGTGAATAGTCGTTGAAATTAGCAACAAAATAATTCGGCATATAATAACCAGACCTAGGAATTGTTACTTTATATCTAGCAAAAGTAAAGCTTCCATCATCAAAATCATCACTTGTAAAAATTCCAACTCCCCCTACTTGGTCAATTGTCATACTAGTCATATTTTCGTGAGGTTCTTCCCCTTCTATAACTAATATAATATCATTTCCATAACTCTCCAATTGGGAATTAGCTTGTTCTATTCTATTATCTAAATCTTGTATTCTAACATCTATATCCCCCATAAGAGATTCGTCAGGTAAGTAACCTGCATCTAATAAACTCTGTTTTTTAACTAGTATCATATTTTCTTTAACATAGTTAGCTGAGTTAATAGCATATTCGATTTCTTCTTGACTTGCAGTCTTTCTATCCATTAAGTCAATAGCATTTGCTACATATGAGCTAATTAGATCATAAGACATTTGAAGATATTCAGCTCTTTCTTCTTCTTTATTTCCAATATATTGTAGAATCATGCACTTATAATCAAAATTATTGCCCTCTACCTCAATATTAAGTACCCCTTGATCTATGTCAATTTCTCTTGGAACACTTACTTTGACATTAGGTTGTCCATCTTCTGTACTGTCTGTCTCCATACTATAAACAATTTCTCCATCATTTAAATTTCTAACTGTAAAATTAACTGGATCACTATGTGTGAAGATATAACTTAATTCATAAGTTCCTGTTTTAGGAATGTATATTTGATAAGACGCTTTTCCGTTCTCGTTAAAATGTAATCCTAGATTAGGTTTTTCCTCACCATTCTCATCAACAAGTATTTTTTCCGTATTTTCGCTGAAATTTGAATAATAATTATTACCATAGATGAACATTGTATTTCCTCGTAAAAGCCATTTTGGATTTTGCCACAGACTTAAAGTATAATCTTCATTAAATCTTGATCTTGTTATATCAGCTTTATCTACCACCTTAGAATGTTGAATAATAAGTGGTCCATAATAATCTCTCTCTTCTTGGTCGAAATTATCCCATATATCATCTACTTCACTATTCCATAGATGACCTCTTTCTGTATATAATGGTGCTAATATTTTATCTACCATAAAAGAATTAAATTTCCCTTCTCTCTCTTTTGCTAGATAATACGTGTAATTCTCTGAGTTAGTTTTTGTTAAACATATTCCATAGTTCTTATTATCCTTATTTGCTGGAAGAAGAACTTTTTCAAAAGGTGTATCACTATCAGCAGAATAAAATTCAAGAATCAAATTCTCCATAGTTGCTTTACTTGGTATAGTTATTTTCTCAAGATTTTTTAGAGAATACTCCACTGGATTATTAGGTGAAAACTCAGGATATATTTTCACACGAAAAATCGTATCTGTATTAGTTGATTCAATATCACCTATATATCTACCTTTTGTTGAATATGGGTCATAAGCTATAATGTCAACTTTTTCATCATTGAAGTCTGGCGATATGTAATTGAGATACTCTGTCTTTCCACCATGTTCAATGCTATATTCTTCACAAGCATCAGCTATCAAAGGCAATAGTTTTTCAAGTACATTAGCTGCTACTTGCAATACAGAACTTGGTCCTTTAGGTTTAAAAGTAACAGTTGCTTGAGTATTGGCAGCTTTCCATACTCCTTTTATAGTTTTTTCTGTTATTTGTTCTTTGGGATGATTCTCAATACTTATCTCTTCCTCATCTATACCTATCAAAATTCCAATGTCCTCTATGGGATTGGTAGAAAAAGCATAGACTATATTGTTATTAATAAATGGGATAGAACTCGATATTGCTATTAATACGGCTAAACTTAATGCTAATATTATTTTTTTCATTGTAAATACCTCCATGAATTCCATTTATAATTTAATGTTTTTTTAGATTATTCAGACATATAATTTTATAAAATATTTATTATCTCCCTTCTTTAGAACCCTACCTCTCGCATAAATACTACATTTTGTTATAACCAACCCAAGTTATTACTTAATTCACATTTTTTGTAGTATTTGTAATTTTTTACATATTTATTTAATCATAATACAACTTAAAAGTCAACATTAAATTTTAAATTTTTCTATATTTTGATATTTTCTAACAAATTCACTTAATATTTAATTAAGTAAATTTTCAAAATTTATTACATTTTATTATATCAATACTAGTATTGATATAATATTAAACCCAAAACGTGTAATATTCTTAATTAAATTAGATATTGTTAAAAATATATATTTAAAGGTTTACATTTCATATACTAAAAAATAAAACTTTCTTATAAGATATAAAAAAAAGATTCTAAACTGGTCAATTTCGACCAGTTTAAATCTTCTCTGTAGTTATCATCTAGTGATAAATGGTAAAAACATATCTTACTATTTAATTTTGTATTGTCTTCAATTACAAGTACCTTTGCTTACCAATCTCCTTACTATTACAGCTGTCTAAATATTATTTTTTCCATTATTGTTGCCATTTGTTCAGGTGTTTCACGTTGTTCTTTATCCATCCATAGAGTTGTAATGCTCCAATAACCACCAATATTGAAATAATGAGCATAATAATATTTATCTTGCTGAATTCTCGTCTCATCTATTTGGTCTAAGGAAAGATGATCTACTAATACAGCAACATATGCCATAAACTCAGGCAATCTATCCCCAACAAAATATAGCATATCCGACTTACGTAGCAACTTAAGAAAATCCAGATGTTGGTTCCAAAACTCAAAGTAGGATAAACTAACAGTATATACGGTCATTTCATCTTTACTACGAATATTTTGTGCGAAATCTTTTAAAATCACATTGCAATAGATAACCAAAATATCGTCTTTAGTTTTAAAATGCCGATAAAAGGTTCTACGGCTTATATGTGCTTTTGAAGCAATATCAACAATAGTAATCTCCCTATAATTTTTCTTATCCATTAACTCAAGCAACGCACTTATTATCCACTCTTGTGTTTGATTTATTGTTATTTCTTTCATGTCTACTCCTCATGACACACTTTTTGAATAATGTGCCTATTTTCACTAATCTATTGTAAAATATTTTTTATAGTATTATACTACATTCAAAGCATATGGCACAAGTGTGCCATAGTTAATTTTTAATTATTGGGAGGTTATTATTATGATAAATACAAAAGAAGAATTCGATAAATATAATAAGCTGATGCCAGTACAATATACACATATTGATAAAGGAGATTTCCCATATCGTTATTATAAAAATACCAGCCCAGAAAAGGATGTCACATTAGTTTTTCTGGCTGGTGGTACTGGTCTAGCTGATACATTATTTCTTTTATTTAGTTCATTTGCAGATAAATATAGTTTATTGACATTCAATTATCCAAAGGCTTATAATACCAATGCTAAGCTAGCTGATGCTTTCGCCGAATTATTAAAGCATTTAGATGTACATAATGTTTATTTAGTTGGACAATCTTATGGTGGTTTATTTGCACAAGTCATGGCAAAACGACATCCTGCATCAATAAAAGGTCTTGTATTATCAGGAACTTGCTCTATGTATAACGACTTAACATACAATGGAATCACTAACATTGTAAGATTTATCAATCCTAAAAAACTTAAGAAAAACCTAATGATAGATAAACTCATTCCTAATGTATTATTACCACCATTTTTAAAACTTGTATTTAGAAAAGTATCAAAGAATAAAACCACACAAAACTTATCCACTGTTGTTGATTTATTAAAAGGATCAATCAAAAAAGACTATTGGTATCATATGGATTTATTGTTGGGAGACTTGATTAATGAATACGGAACTCATAAGCCAAATGATTTTGAGACTTTTCAAAATGAAGTAATGCTTATATTCTCAGAACAAGATACTATTTTTTGTGATGAACTGAATGATGCTTTAATACGATTGATGCCACCGTCAACAGTTATTAAAAATATAGATGGCGGACATCTCGCTCTAATTGTAAACCCTCAAAACTATATTAATATGATTAACACATTTATCTCTAAGCAGAATTAATTTTAAAGCCTTAATACAATCTATACTAATCACCTTCGTTAAACATAAATCATAAGATATTGTAAAGTAAATAAAGGAATGAGCATTATATATAAATATTATGAACCATATCCACCTCCTTACTGGGTTGACATACCCATTTATAACTCTTCCAAAGTGTATAATGTTTATGAACCATATCCTTCTCCATACGGGGTCAACACACTAATGTATAACTCAGAGAGACCATTTACTAAGTACAAAGATTATGGACCAGAACCATTTGTAGTCAATATTGATAAAGCTACTAAGAAAAACAACACTTACCGCACCGCTTTATGGACAGGAGAAAATCTTCAAGTTACCTTAATGAGCATTGATGTTGATGATGACATAGGTTTAGAAGTTCACCCTACCGTTGATCAGTTCATACGAATAGAAGAAGGTCAAGGACTTGTTGAAATGGGCGATACTGAAGACATGTTGTATTTTCAGCAAGATGTATATGATGACTATGCTATTATGGTACCTGCTGGCAAATGGCACAATGTAACCAATACCGGTGACATACCACTTAAGCTGTATGCAATCTATGCACCACCTGAGCATCCACGTGGTACAGTTCATGAAACTAAAGCAGATGCAGAAGCTGATGAAGAGTACTATGGCTATTAAACTAGTTATATATTAGAAAGGGTGTTTTAAGCATATGAAAATATTTTTATTTCATATGCTTAAAATGTAGTATTTTTCTATCAAATTAGTCTTTTATGTACCAATTACTTATTCTTTGGTAATCATCAATAGCAAACTTTGTTTCTATCAACCCTAAATGTTCTTCAATCAATTTCTTAGCTCCATTGAATCTTTCCACATAATCTCCTGAAATACAATGATATCTGAAACTATGGATATCTAATAATTCCTTTATTTGATTACTATATTTTTCACGGTCAGCTTCAATAATCTCACTTCGTGTTCCGTCCTGTACAAAATCTACAGTTGGTTCAAGAAATATTATCAAATCAAACATATTTATATTAGTGATTGCATCTGCTAGTAAATTACATTTAGCAATCTCCTCTTCTTTAGTCAATAGAAATTTTGAATAAAACATTGTAGTAATTGAATCCGTATCAACAAAAAGTATTTTATTGCTTTCCTTGATTGCATCCATTTCTTTAACTTTATGACGCAAAAGTATTTCATTGAAATCTTCCATTATCATCAATTCTTCATTTCCTGCAAATCCACAGATATCACGTCCAACTTCCTCTACATAATTTGTATTATAGGCTAAAGCCAGATTACGGACTAATGTTGATTTACCTGTACTCTCACCTCCAACAATCAATACTTTTTTTGTATAATAAGGTCTACAGACTTTCGGTATGTAATCCCAGTTATCAAATACCCATTTTCTAATATCTGTTGAACTTACTGGTACTTCATTTCTATCAAAATATACTACATCACTTTCAGGAGAATAAAGGCTTTCAAATCTATTTGTGCCTAGATAATCTGTACCGCAGAATACTGCATCAATAGGTTTGGCTATCGCTCTTTTTATATCTTCTGCTCCCTTCTCCCAATAGTAATCAGTATTATAATCCTCTTTATCCACAGCTTCATCTTCTATCAAAATAAGCTCTATATTGGATAGATGTCTACAACTATCATTTATCCATCTATAACGAAGCTCTTTGCTCGTGGATTCTCTTCCTTCACACCAACTAATTACGATATACAATTTCTTACACATCGATGCGGCTCTAATGATATCATGTATATGACCTATATGTAATGGATCAAAGGAACCTCCGTACATTCCAACATCATATTTCATTACTTATCCTCCTGCTCTCCTTAAACCACTTAATGAACATGAAAACTGCATTAAGAAGATAGACAATCCACATGAGTAAAGTCGCAATATCTGTTCCACCATTAATATAATCAATTACCCACATATATACAGTCACTAAATCTACAAGAATCCATATTATCCACTGTTCCATTAATCTTCTAACGCTTAAAATCATGGCAACTATACTTAGGCAGGTGGAGATACTATCAAAGTAAGGAAGATTACCTCCTAAACTCTTCAATATAAGTCCATAACCATATATACAAGCAGCTGATATAAGTATTAAAATAACTTCCCATTTTACAGTCAGTTTTGTTTTCTCAACTTCCTTTGTTTCTTGGTTCATATGTTTTCTCCACATGAACCAACCTACAAATTGCATAGGTACATAGTATAATCCATTCAACATAACCTCACCATAATATTTTACTTCAAAAGCAATCCATGCATAGAGTATTGTATTTACTAACCCAAATATGTAACAACTCATTTTACCTTTTCCTGTTAGTATTACACAAACTACACCAGTAACTCCTGCAATAATACCTCTTGCATTATCCCCCCAATATAATGATAGTGAAACAATTACAGCAACTGCAAACACCATCCATACTACTTCCCATTTTTTCCATCCTGTAAGCTCATCTTTTAAAAATCCCTTTATTCTGTTCATATTCTGTCTCCCTCAATCTATAATATTTACTTGGTCTGTGTGGTTTGTTTTCTGTCATCTTATCTGTCTCTTCAACTAATCCCTTTATCTTATTTCGAAAGTTAGCCTTATATAATGCTTTATTAAGAAGTATTTCATATATCTTCTGTAACTGAGGTAATGTAAATTCCTCTTCAACAAATTCAAAAGCTATTTTTGTATATGCTACCTTGTTTTTAGTTCTCTCCATAGCATATTTAATCATCTTCATATGGTCAAAGGCTAAGATTTCTTTATTATCAATAAGCCTATTAACTGAATAGAGCTTAACTTCTGATACTCTCTGGCCTTTAATTAATTTAAGCTTGTCTGCAGATACTATTGCCATATAAGAAATTGATATAATTCTCATCCTAGGGTCACGATCTATATCCCCCCATGTGAATAACTGTTCTAAATAGATATCACAGCTACCTATCTCTTCCTTGATTGTCCTGTATGCTGCTTCTTCCAATGTTTCATCAATTCTTACGAACACTCCTGGTAATGCCAAGGAATCTTTATAAGGCATCTCATTTCTTCTAATTAAAACAATCTTCAATTCATCATCTTCTATTGTAAAAATCAATAGGTCAACTGTCACTGAAGGTTTCTCATACTGTTCTTTATTATAAGTAATTAAAAATTCTTGTTCATGATTTTCTTCATTCATACAAAAGTTTCTCCTTTCTCAAAAGGTAGTTAGTAGTATATTAATACTAACTAGTTATATAATAGTATGCTTTTACTACTAAGTCAACATTTTTTTATTTTTGCAAGAATTATATATAAAACCTAAAAACATTCAACAAAAAAAGGATAACCATCAGTAGTTGACAATTTTTCATCAATCTATTGAATGATTATCCTATATATATTTCTTTATACTCTAACTTATCTTTCTATGTTTATATACTTTTACTTAGCCGCCTTCTTAAAAGTAAAATCGCATTTATCAGCTCCCATTCCAAGAGCACCTTCACGATAAAAGTCAATCTTTGTAAATACATCAAAGTTGATGTCATCACATTCACAGAAAGCTCTACACAACTCAGGGCATCCGTTCTCTACAGTAGCATCATGCCATAGGCACTTATGGACATAAGCAGTGAAACTCTTGCTATCATCATGAATCAATTCTGATTCCCAATTTCCACCTTTCAGAAGACTGTTAATAATATTTTTCTTGAATATTCTATAAAAGAAAGGTATTTTTTCCATTTTCCTAAATTGTTTTTTCATTCTTGCACATACAACATCTACCATATACTCTTTCACAATATCATAAGACTCCTGTTGCCCAATACCTGATTCCTGCAATATCTGATAAAGTGCGATTCTTGGCATAATCGTATTTCTGAGTGTTTTCATCTGTTTCTTAGTTTTTCCTGATGTCTTGTTTAGAAGCTTCTCTAATCTTACTTGTTGAAGAGAAAACAAATCATTACCCTTATTTTCTCCGAATTTCTCTACTAAGAAAGTATTCATATAATGTCCCCCTTTTCTTAAATTGTTATCAATAATACAACAAATAATTATCATCTAAATATCATTAATAATAATTCAAATCATGATTCATTTTTTATATTAACATTCATAAATCAATTATAATTGATATCCATTATCATTTATACCACATAAGAGCAAAAAAAATACACATTTTAGCCGAAACTAATTTGTGTATTTATTGCTCCCTATTTGAACTGAAATTTTTTCGATAACTAGAAGGTAAATACCCAAAAAAATTCTTAAAACTTTCCGAGTATCTGCTGGCTGATGAAAATCCTGTCATACTTGCAATTTCAGTTATTTTTAAATTTCTATTGTCCAGTAATTCTTTTGACTTATTAAGCCGTGTTTTTATTACATATTTATGAGGTGAAATGTCAAAAGAGTCTTTGAATATCTCTTTCAAATATGTTTTATTAATATTATGAAGTAGGGCAACTTCTTCCAAGCTAATCTTTTTATTCCAATTCTCATCTAAATAATTTTTCACTTCATATACTCGTTTAATATAGTATTGATCGTACTCTCTTCTTTTTATATCAACACATTTGGAATGATGTGTCATACCATGGTACAATATTTCTAAAGCTTTTAACTTGATTAAATAGTTATTATTGTCTTTAACGCTCTCAAATAATTCCAAAAACAACTTTTCAAATTTTAAATCATTTTTATAAACCAATCCGCCATCTATTTCTTTCATTTGTGAATAGTAATCGTTGACAATCGTATCATTATTAAAAAAGTTTAGAAAGAACTTTTGAATACACTCATAATATCCAAATATACTAATTGAAACCAAGTTTTTATGATCTCCATCAAAACTAGAAAACTGATTATTACCTGCAAAATTAAATATATCACCTTTTTTAACAATTATAGACTTCTTGTCATTAATATTCATTATGGCATTTCCTTCAAGTATTTGATACATAGTTATTATGTCTTTATTAAACTTTACATCAGAGTTATCAATATACTTAAAATAGCAATCTGAATATTCGACAAAAACCCCTTCTTCAATGGTAATGAAAAGGATCTTACCTTTACCATATTGTTCTTTTACTATACATTCTATTATATCTCCCGTTACATTTTTGATATCATATAATTTAAATAACATAGGATCATTCATGACTTGCTCTAGATTATTATTTATCATTTTTTACCTCTTATAATTTAATCTATCACTTTCATATAGTTCAAAATTCAAGCTTTTATCAAAGCCTACAAATTAATATTAGAAATTATATTTTTTGTACACTTCAGGTTTCCTATTCAATATGAAACTTCTTTGTTTCATTGATGTTTTTGAATAATTTTGTTTTTCTACTTCAAATATCAACATATCTTCATTATTACTAGAACTGCAATCAATCATATCTCCATTGGGATTATAACAAATCATACCTCCACCACCTTGATGAGAGATAAGATTATTAGCCGCAATATAGACACGGTTGTCATATGCTCTTGCAACTAGATATTTCTTCCATGTTTCTACCCTTTTAGAAGGGTCATTTGGCACTGCAGAGGGAGCTAAGATTAAATCTGCGCCTGATAATGCCATATAAGTACATAGTTCAGGAAAATGTGTATCGTAGCACATCATAATTCCAAAAGTCAATTCCTTCTTAGTGAACACTTTGATGTCTTCACCTGCCGAAACAAAACGACTCTCCTTAGAGCCTATATGAATCTTGTGGTAACTTCTTATTGAGTCATCTATGACATATTGAGCTAGATAGTATTTATCTTCCACCTTCTCAATACCACCTACAACTATAGTCATATTATTCATCTTTGCTTGTCCTTGTAATAGGTTCAAATACTTTTTCTGTTCATTCACTTGCCATTCCAAGTTATCAAAGTTATAACCATTGAATGCCATTTCTGAAAAACATATTAGTTCAACTTCTTGTTCTTTGGCTTCATCAATAAATGATAGTATGGTCATCACATTATTCTCAATTTCATTAATTAAAGGCTTTGTTTGTACTATTGCTATTTTCATTATCGAATGATTCCTATTGTAAAGTACGGTACTTTTTCATTCAGATAATTAATATCTGTAGTAAAATATTCATTAGCAAGTCCAATATTAGACATGAAAATTGCACTTCGTTTTCCTTGCTTGATTAAATTTTTTAATAATTCCTGATTAGTACATACCTTCATTACAACAATACTATCATGAAGATTGAAAATCTCTTTTATTGTATCTTCATCATCTGTCATATTAACAACAGCCATTGATTCTTTTCCTATGCAAAGGGGACTTTTACTTAACGCAGCTCCATTAAGGAATGAGGGTATACCAGGAATATACTGAACCCCATCTAAATACTGACTGATATATGTAAATGTACTGTAGATCATAGGATCACCAAGGGTAAGATAAACCATCTTCTTACCTTCCTGTAACTGATGATTAATTTTCCCCCCATGTTCTTTGAAAATAGTATCAACATAGTTTTTATTTTCCTCAAAATCTATCATTGGAAAATGTAAATACTGTACCTTATCCATATCTTCTATATATGGTTTTGCAATACTAAGAGCCGTACTATTAGTTGATCCTTCTTTTTTGACTGGTACTAGAATAACATCTGCTTCTTTAATCATACGTACTGCTTTTATTGTTAATAATTCACTATCTCCAGGTCCTACTCCAATTACAGTTAGTTGCATTAGTATTCTTCCTTTCTATATTTAATAATATCTCAATCTTATCATTTATATCATTATATCAATTTTCACGCCAAATTTGTATCTTTTATATTATTTTTCCATTCTATTGACACACTCTATTGACACCCATATCATTAAATGATATATTATCACAAAACATATAATTAAATTAACTTATTTTGTAACCCTTGTGCTGATAATCCATGGAATTAATTTCTTTTTTCAAGTTATAAATCTAAAAATGCTTATTTAAATCCAACTAATAGAATAGGAGATATTGTTAAATGACAATCTTTCAAGTATTAATTTGTGCAGTTATTTGTTATATCATATCAGGGCTTATTCATGAACTAGGGCATATAGTAATGGGATTAATGAATGGATGGAAGTTTTATATGTTAGTCATCGGTCCCTTTGAATGGAAACGAGAGAAACCAAATGAAAAAGTACGGTTCTTCTTGGAGAAAAATATTATGATGTGGGGAGGAATGGGTGGTTCATATCCTATCAACACCAGCAAAGACAATTTAAAAATATGGTCAAAAGTACTCATTGCAGGTCCTATAGCATCAATAATTATAGGAATTACAATGATTCCAATAGCCATTATTACTGGAAATTTATTTTTCAGCATGTTAGTATTTATGCCAATAAGTATGGGCATAGTTAGTGGATTTCCTTTACCCTTAAAAACAGGGTTCCTTTACACTGATGGTGGAAGATGGATAAGACTCAAACGAGGAAATCAAGAAGCTGCTGAAGAAAAAGCATTATTCTTAATAACTGAGAACTCTATGATAAATGGCGAGAATTCCCTTCCAGATGAAGAAGTAATAGTACCTTTATTGAACTCAATTAACCCATCTATCCAGTATTATGGACTATATTATCACTACATGTTAAGTAAAAGTAATGATAATCAAACTGATATGAACTATGCACTAACAAAAATGAATGAACTAAAAACCAAAGTTTCAAAATTAATTATTGATGATTGTAAAATCAAATGAGTTAGTGTGAATATATCACATATTGTATTTATTTAAAAGCAACCACTTATCTCTACTGATAAATGGTTGCAACCACCTACAACAATATTCACTAGCAAGTCCAATAATAGACATAAAAATTGCACTTTGCTTTCCTTGTTTGATAATAATATCTCAATCCAATTATTTATATCATTATATCAATTTTCACACCAAACTTGTATCTTTTATATTATCAAAAACTTATATTCAATAAAAATATATATTGATATAATATACAAAACCATAGCTAGCACATCATTTTTTTTGATTTTAGGGTTTTTGTACATGTATAATATTGCAAACAATAATCCTAACAAACTTAACACAGTATTACTATACCTCATAACTGTCAAGTGGATAGATTGAACACTATAAGTGGATAAACATCCAAAGAAAAAATATCCTGACTGCAATACCATAATAATAAATATAATAGATATGGCTATTCTAAACAAGCATTTTCTTTTTTGCTTACTGTTTCTATTTCCTCTATATTTTTTGACTCCAACTATAAATGATATAATAAAATATAGAATGCTAATACTTAGTATCACTATTCTCAATATAATATAAAAAAACGTTCTATTATTTGGTGATGGTACATAATCATGGGCTATCCGATAGTTCATAATCATCTTGTCATCATTTTTCTTGAAACAAATTATACGTTCTTGTAACGGCATATTAGCATTATAAAAAATACCGTTACCCATATAATCATATATAGCTTTTTTCTTGAAGAATGGCATTTTAAGACTGATTTGCTTTTCATCCACCTGCCTAATGCTTATGAACTGCAAATCTCCGTATATCTTAGTAGGATTTGAATATACCGATCTTGCTGGTATATAATCACCTACTATATTCTTAATATCACTTTTGTCAAGAGATATGCTCCTGTTGTTTTCGTATAATTCTATTGGTTCTAATGAAGTCATTATCTCTGAAAAAATTGGTGAATCCATTACATTTACTATAATTGTTATAGATTCCTTCGTTTTCAAATCAAACCAAATTTGCGTCTTAAAACCATATGTACCGCCTTCGTGTCCATATAAACTATCTTTTCCTGGATATCTCCAAAAACCATATTTTACTTCACCTAGACCAGTTAGTGTAACACTAGATAATAATTTATCTAAAAATACTTTGTTATCTTTGAATAGTAACTCCGAACGATTAACTAAAGCATCTGCATATTTTGCCAAATTTAATGCAGTACCATTAAATGACCCTGCTGGAAAGACACTTAGATGCATCCACCCAGCATCTTCTAACCCGTTTTTCTTTTTACTGTACCCTGTAGCTTTGGCTTCATATAACCCTGATACATCTTTTCCAAATGGATGTATACTCACCTCTTCTAATTCTAAAGGAACCAGTATGTTTTTTCTTACATATTCCGAATATTCCATTCCTGAGCTTCTTTCTACTATCAATGCGCCCAATGCCGCACCCCAATTAGAATACCCACTTAATTCACCTGGCTTATATACCTGAAGAGGCTGTTTATCCATTAATGTCTTTGCTAGGGGTTGAAGGGCTTCACTTTCTTTCATTCTGATATCAGTAAAATAATCTTCAAATCCAGCTGTATGATTCATTAAATCAGGTACTGTAATTTTTGATTCATATTTTAAGTTTTTCAGAAAATCTTTTGGTAAATATGTTCTTACATCTTCATCAAACCTTATCTTACCCTTCTCTTCTAATTGAATTAAACTTATCCATATGAAGGTCTTTGATATTGAACCCCATTCAAATACTGTCTTGTCTAACTCAATACTTACCTTATCCTCTAGATTTGCATATCCATAAGACTTTTGAAACATGGTTTCGCCATTTTTTTTGATTATAATGCACGCTCCTGGCACATCATTTCCTATATGTTCCTTCACTATTTCATCTATTTTATTAAAATCAGCCTCACCATATGAAGCCCCAGCAACCATACAAAATAAATTGAACATCATGCATGTCATTATTAACCCAAATATCATCTTTTTACAGTTCATGCCAGCCTCCTTTGATAATCTCTTTTGCAAATATCTCTTTATCTGTTGTATCAAAACTTATCTTACCTTTTGCCAGATTTATAACTCTAGTACAACTTGACATAACCAATTCATAATCGTGTGTAATAACAAATACGATTTTTCCTTTTTCAGCTAGTGAACTCATCAACTTAGATACTTGATACATTCCTTTTAGATCAAGCCCACTTGTTGGCTCATCAAAAACAATAATCTTTTTATCAGATAGTTTACTTATTGCTACTGAAAGTCTTTGTTTTTGCCCTCCTGATAAAGATAAAGGATGTCTTTCAATAAAATCAAAATATAGCACTGATATATATCGGTGCTATATTAACATATTTGAAAATGAATGTCAATATCATTAAATATTTTTATCTATTTATGTTTTACCTTTCACAGGTAGCAATTTCACTTATCTATAAATACAAAAAGAGATAGGTATTTGACTGATATAATCAAATTCTATCTCTCTCGCAAAAAAACTTTTATTATTATGGCAAAACTTTAATCACAACTGGCACATCCATCAAAATAAATGTATGCAACTTTTTGAAACCATTGATAGTATATAATCCCATTTTCTTCTATAACACGTTGATTAAAGGTATCTATCAGATAATCAGCGTCCAAATCATAATTTCCAGCAATTTCTTTTAGTTCTTCATAATTAGATTGAATGTGGTCAATCTTAATCTTTTTATGAACATCCATTATTTCCAAATTGCCATCAATACCTAAGTCATAGAGAACATTCATGATATGGATGTACTCTTGACGCCTGAAAATACCTTTTTTGTTAGTACTATTCAATATTTCATCATATTTACTTCGCTGCATTGTCCACACTAAAACAACTTTTTCTCTTGCAAAAGAACGTATTTTTTTGATGGCTTCTTTCATATCAGATATCCTATATATAGCGTTTACTGAATATATGCTATCCACGTTGTAGTTTTCCATATCTTCTATTTTTCCATGTACCGTATGAACATTGGTTAAATCTCCAATTTTACATTGTAACTTCTGTAGCATATCTTCTGAAAAATCAATGGCTGTTACTTGCTTTTGCTTTAATGCCATTGGTAATGTAAATTTACCAGTTCCTGCTCCAAATTCTATAACTTCTTTTTGGGTACCGATGATATCCACCAACTTGTCAAAAGTTTTTGGCCAATAATCATACAATGATGGAATGGTATCATAAATAAGGGAATACTTTTCCCAAAATTCCTTTTCTATCTGGTCATCATAAGCTCTCTTATATGCGGTTTCACTGCTACATCCAAGTGTTTCTAACCACATATCATTAGTATCCTTTTCCAATTGTCTTATATATAAACTATGATTCATCAAAACCTCCATCAGTAAAAATATTCAAAACTCTCGATTAGATTTTTTGTATAGGTACTTTTAGGTTGTTCAATAACTTCTTCTATGGTGCCTTCTTCTATTATCTGCTTGTTGTCAATAATAATAATCTTATCACACACATGACTGACTAACTCAATATCATGGGATACAAAAACAAATGTCATTTTCTCTAATTTTTGAACGCTTAGAAGAAAATCAATAATCTCTGCTTGAACAGATACATCCAGCATTGATGTAGGTTCATCCAAAATCAATACTTTAGGTTTAAGTAATAAACATCTTATAATTGAAAGCCGCTGTGCTTCTCCCCCACTAATCTGATATGGATAACGGTCCATTAACTTATCATCCACTAAAAATGTATTAAGTAACCTCTTGATTTCTTCAAGGTAATCTCTATTGTGAATACGTCCAACTTCTTCTAGCTGATAACCTATTTTCCTTTTTCCATCAAAGCTGCTCTGAGGGTGCTGAAAAATCATCTGCACAACCTTGCTTTTTTCTTTTCTTCTATATTCTGTGGTTTTCACACCATTGAGATAGATCTGCCCTTTTGTCGGTATGGCAAGTCCAGTAATCAGCCTTGCTAATGTAGATTTACCACTTCCACTATCACCAACGATTCCAACCTTAGTCCCCGGTTCAACAGTAAAATTAATATTTTCTAATACTTCTCTTTTCTTAAATCTCATGGATACATTTTCTACTTTAATCATATGCATGACATCGTACCTTTCCACCGGGAATTCTTTTCATCTCAATCGTTGAATCTATGCATTTGGTATTTCGTTGATTACATCTTGTATAAAATTTGCACTTAGACGGATTTTCCATGCTATCTGGGGGATTAATTGGTACCATACCTTTTCTTATTGTTGAACCAATCAATCCTTTTGTATAGGGGTGTTTCGGATTATTGATAACGTCTTTGCTATACCCTGTTTCAACAACCTGTCCCTTATACATCACAACAATTTCATCACAGAATTTTCCTGCAAAATACAAGTCGTGAGTTATGACAATCATGCTTGATGTATAACGCAACTTCACCTTTATAAGATTTTCATAGACTATTTTTCTAAGTTTGGCATCAAGACCTTTTGTGGGTTCATCAGCAATGACAAATTCAGGATTGCAGATAATACCGATGATTCATAATATTCTCTGATTCATACCTCCACTAAGCTGAAAGGGATAGGATTTCATTATCTTATCAATATCCTTAAAACCAAATTGTTTCAAGTATGATCTGCCTTTTTCCTTAGCCTCTTCTTTACTTATATTGGTATGGGTCAACAAGGATTCTATGAGCTGTCTTTGAACCGTCAATATGGGATTTAATGATAAATCTGGATTTTGAGGAATAAACCCTATCTGACAACCTCGTATTTTTTTCATTTGTGCCTTTGATAGTTTCATATGATCTTGTCCATTATAAAAACACTGCCCTGTAACAATTGCTTCATTGGACAATAAGCGTAGTATGGACATACCTAATAATGATTTGCCGCTTCCCGTTTCACCAATTATTCCTGTTACAACATCCTTGGGGAAAGTTATACTCACATCATCAACACCATGTACTTTTCCATATTTAGTATCAAAAGTAACACTAAGATTCGTTATATCAATATTAGAAGTCTTCATTTCTAAGTCCTCCTACATCCATTCGATCTCTTATTCCGTCACCTATACTATGTACTGACCATACAAATGCTATAATACAAAACCCTGGTGCTAAAACCAGTTGTAAATGACTTCTAAAATATGGTCTTGCATCATTAATCATAATAGCCCAATCAGGTAGTGGCGGACTTAAACCTAATCCTAAGTAGCTAAGAGCGGCTACCCCTAGAACAACTCCGCCTATTTTTGATACAAAAACAATAATCAAGCTATCGGATATATTAGGCAAAATATGTTTTAAGATTATCAGTATGTCAGACCCTCCTATGTTCTTGAGGTTATCAACATAGTACTCGTTTTTAACATTCATAACCTCTGCTCTTATAAGCCTTGAAAATGATACCCAAGAATTGACCACAATGGCTATGATCAAACTTCTCATGGATGGTCCAAGTATACCTACTAGAGCAATCATAATACTTGTCCCAGGTAATCCCATAAATATATTTGAAATAGATGTAATAAACCCATCTAATGTACCACCATAATATCCTGCCAAAGCACCAATAATTATACCAAGGCACATGGATAATACCGTTGCAATCAATGCAAGTAAAAGAGACTGTCTACCACCATGTAATACTCGACTTAGGGTATCTCTCCCCAAGGAATCTGTACCCAACAAATGTGTCTGACTTGGTGATTCAAGTTTTGATGTCATGTCTATTGCCAAGGGGTCGTATGGAGCAATTATTGGTGCTAATATACTCAATAAAATAATCAGTATCAAAACACTAAGAGGTATTTTTATTTTCATATTAGCACTCACTTTCTTTAATTTTAGGGTTAATAGCGAAGTATAACAGATCAAGACCAAAGTTCACAAATATATAGGTTGTTCCTGTCAATATGACGTATGCCTGAATAACATAGTAGTCCCTTGCATAGATGGATTCAATGGCATAACTACCGATTCCTGGAAGAGCAAAAATACTTTCAACAATACTTGAACCTCCTAGTATAGATGCAAAATATAAGCCTAGATAAGTAGAAACTGGTATAATTCCATTTTTAAAGATATGGATAATGCCTATAGTATAACTTCTAAGCCCTTTGGCATTTGCAAGCACAATAAATTCTTTTGATAATACTTTTAAAAAACTGGCTCTTGTAAGCCTTGCAATAAAACCAATACTTGAAAGGGATACAACAATTGAAGGTAAGATTAATGATGTCTCTGATTCATAACCACTTGTTGGCAGAATATGTAATGTTTCAGCAAATATGGTAATAAGAATTATTGCAAGCCAAAAATTTGGTATAGATGATATAAATGTACAAAAGAATCTTAAAAAACCATCTATGAAACTGCCTTTAAATAACGTCATGATAACGCCAATCAAGATACCAAAGAAACTAGTAAGTATAAACCCATACGTGGCAAGCTTAAGCGTAACGGGCAATCTCCGCACTAATTCTTCACCAATGGACTCCTCTGTATATATACTTTCTCCAAAATCAAGTTTAATCACTTTTTTTATCCAATTAAAATATTGTATGTGTACAGGTAGATCCAAACCAAGTTCATGTTGTTTTTCTACTATTTCCTCATCACTAGGTTCTGTTATACCATCTCTTGTTAGAGCAATATAGGCAGGATCTCCTGGAGATAATACACCTAGTAGAAAAGCTGCCAATGTGATACCTATAAGTACAGGAATCACATTTAGCATTTTTTTTAATATATAACCACCCATTAGTCAGCCCATTTCGTCTTTTCAAGAGACACGCCGTAATACATAGCTTCATAACCTTCAATCTTTTTATTATAAGCAATTAAGTTTACATCATTAAAATATGGAACAGCTGGAAATTCATTAACGGAATATGCTTGAATCTTATTATATATTTCTTTACGCTTATCCATATCTATTTCATTTTCAACGTCAGTAATTAATGTATCTACTTCTTTATTGGAATAACCAAAATTCCATCTTTTGTTCAAACCATTTTCAGTTTTCATCATAGTTTTAAACAGAGTGTTTGGCTCAGCACTGGATAATCCTTTTATCTTCAAACTAATATCAAAATCACCTGCTTTTACCACATCATTCCATGCTGAACTTTCAAGAATTGTAATCTCAGCATCTATTCCCAGTTCACTAAGTTGAGCCTGCAATAACTGGGCTTCTTCTTTGTTTGGATATCTATCTAGCTCTCCTTGTCTTAACACGAAAGAAACTTTTACTCTTTCATCACCGAGAATTTCTTTTGCCAATTCTTTTGCTTTTTTAACATCCTGTTCAATTTCAAATTCTTTATAGAAAGGAGTACATGCATTAAGTACATTTACTGTAGGTTCACCTAAACCTGCATAAAAACTATCAATAATCAATTGTCTATCAATTAATAAACTGACTGCCTGTCTCAATCTTAGATCATTAAAAGGCTCTTTGTTACCGTTCAAAAGTATATAGTGAGTAATTGTACTTGGTGTGTGTGATATGCCAAATCGATTGTCTTTAATTAGTTCCATAGCCATTACAGGCTGAATAGCCCCAAGATCAATAACACCCATTACCTCTTCTGCTTTTAATGCTGCAAATCGTGTATCTGGTGATGGGATTACTTTTATTTTAATTCTTTTTGCTAATGCTTTTTCACCATAATAATCATTATTTTTCTCAATTACACAATATTCATCAAGAACATTTTCAGTTAATTTGAAAGGACCAGTTCCCATAGGGAAACCATTGAAATTACCTTCCTCATCAAAATTATTAGGACTAAACATAGCACTACCAAAATCAGTCATTGAATAATCCAATGTTGGCAAAGGATTTTCAAAAACTAACTCTATGGTATAATCATCTTTTTTATTCACTTCAAGTAACCCAGGATATGTTCTGTTAACATCCATTCCATAAAAACTTGAAGACTTTTTCCCTAGTTTCATTCGGTTGAAATTCGCAATAACAGCATCTGCATTAAATACTTCTCCATCATGGAACGAAACACCTTCTCTTAACTTGAATGTCCATACAGTATAATCTTCGTTTGCAGAATAACTCGCTGCAAGTTTTGGCTTAGGACCATAATCTGAACCTTTTGTAATAAGCGGTTCCCATACCATCAATGCAGAACTACAGTAATAGGCATCTTTTTCTCCCGGTGCAATATTCCTCGTTCCTGCTAGTACAATCTCTTTGGATTGGTCAACTAACACTTCTTCATCCACCAGCTTCACTGAATCTGTGTTATCTTTAGCCGTACCATTATCTACATTTGCTGCTCCTGCTTTTTGTTCTTCTTGTAGATTTTGATCTCCTTTTATGTCTTGATTACTCTTACATCCTGTAATCATTATAATGAGAACCAAAAAAGTTACTAATACTGCTCTTTTTTTCATTGTTTTCTCCTCTTCCTTATTTTTTATATTTTATATGGACTCCTTATTTAAATATTGTAACTCCATATTAAAACAATCTACTAAAAGAGGATAACAAACAATTTAATTCTTAAATAAAAAAAGCCCCTAACAAACGTTAAGAGGCCTTTAACCCATTTATAAAAGCAACTAAAATGATAAGTACGAATTTTAATCCCCTTTCGACTAATCTAATACCTATTAAGGCAGGTCTCCTGACTCGTAGTATATAATATAAATATCATCACTACTTACAGTGGTGGGTCCGCGTCAGCCTTTAACTGACTTTCCTATTCTCCTTATTGCTAAGGCACCTTAATATACTATATATTCAATTGTAATTTCCTTATTTGTATATCACTAACATTATACCTGCAAAAATCAAAGAACACAATAGTTATTAAGAATTTAGCCTGTTATTTTGTAGAAATTTGTAGAATCCATGATTTTATGGATGATAGATACAAATAATAAGTGAACCACCATTGTCTTAAAAAACATAAGTGATTCACTATATTTGGGGTTGGGACTGTTATTTAGATATAAAAATTTAATTATCTATTCTATATTGCTTTTTTATCTTTTTCGAATCTTATCAGTTCATCATTTTCAAGACCTTCGTTAAATCTAAGATAGATTCTACTCTTATCTTCATCTACATAAACTTTTGTATTCTTATATCCATCTTTATTTGTTTGAAACTCTTCTGTTGGCATTTTACAGCTATTAATTATTTTAATAATTGTACCTACATATGTTATTGATTTAACCATATTACTATATGGGTATGATTTGGGTAATTCTGAAGATATTCCATATAGGTTACTATCATACATTACATATGGCTTTTTAACAGCTTTTATAATTTACTCCAATCATATATTGTGGTATCCCACTTAAAACTTGCTGAAGGGTCTACTGTATATACTTGAGTATCCATTGGCATTGTTTCATAGTATTTATACCAAGGATTCCATATTGAATACGTATTGTTAACTTTATCATAACCTCTAAGCACTAATGCATGTCTAGCTCCTTCGTAATCCCCTCTGCCTTCGCATCCTATATACATTGGCTGAGAATTGTCTATTTGTGAAACTACTGAACTAAGTGATAGTGTATATGATCTCCTTCTTGGATAAAGACCTTTCCTCTGTGCATACCTAATAAGTTGATAATTAGTAATATACTCATCTTCTAATTTTTCGCTATTTGGATGATAATATGTCATTATATCTTTTGCGTATACATTAGTATTAGTTTTATATCTAATTATAGCAGCTCCAGCAAAGGCGGAACACCATGATTGTCGCCCTTGAACCTCGGCTAAATCAAGGGATAAATTATTTGATGATACACTGTCTATAGAAAATAATCGTCTTCTTGAACTATGCAGACCTTTAATAATATTTTTATTATTTTTTTCATTTATGTTTATTGTAATATTATTATGATCCTTATTATTTATTGAGTAATTACTAGCACTTCTACCTAGAGGATCTTTTTTAATTGTAGTAACCTTATCCTTAATTACGGTTACTACATTTCCATTATTCATAGCTAATCTTGCTGGACTATTTGTTGTTGTTTTTCCACTAACACTTAAAAGCTCATTTACTAAGTAAGGAGATAATATGCCTGTAATATTTCCATCTACCTTATATACCCTAAATGTATATTTAAGTTGTCCTTTTTGAAATACAGGGAAATAAAACACATCAAGATCGGATTCTTTTTCTTTTTCTATACTAAATACCTGTCCTATTGTAATATCTTCTAAACTAATTTCACCCTCATTGTGTTTTGAGTTTAGAAAATTGTCAATATTATTATTTACATAATTATGTATACTCTGAGGGCACTCCTTAGTTAAAAGATATACTCCCAAATCACTTGCATTACTAACTATTGTAGTGGATATAAATAAACATGCTACTAATAATAAACTTAATATTTTTTTCATTTATTTTTTCCTCCCTATTCTATTTATTACTTTATAACATAACCTATTGTTGCCAGTTACATTTTAATTTGCTATATATGTTATATTTATGTTGATTCTTGTAAATTAACTGTATCTCTAAATGTCAATTTAGATATTTATATTTTATCACTCCTTTCATTAATACATTATACAATAAATTATTTAAATAATTTGTAGATTTATAGCAAATATATATTATTCTTAATATTTTTAATTTAAGCGCTATTATTATTGTACATTTTAATGTTAAACATAGCACCAACTTTAATATAATAATTTCAATATACATATTTTAAATATTTAATAATTTTTAAAATTAAAATATATATTTTAGCATTTGATAATAAAAATAAACGTACTGAATCATCTCGTAAAACACAAAAAATAGGCATCTGATTGATATAATCAAATCCTATCTCTTTGTTTTCTCACACTGAGGTACCGTGTGTAGACATATTTTTTTAGTTAAGTACTAATTTAATTTCATATACTCGTATTCTAAATCTTTAACTCCTACGCCTACAAACAACTTAAGTCTTTCATCGTCACATAACTGTTTAATAACAGGGAAAAACTCCTCTTTAGTCCCGAAAGAAACACTTTTTATCCGTTTCACTCCATTTGGATGCACGTAATCCTTTGGAGGTCTTACATTGATGTTAAACTTGGTTGCCAAAACTGGAATTTCCAGATCATTAGGAAAGATACCTTTAAACCGCAATTTTCTATTCTTAGCGTCTGTCCTCCCTGATTTTGCCTTCAAATATTTTAGATTTGCTTTATCAAGGATTTGTTGCTCAATATCCACATCAAACCTATCATTTTCTATGGCAACTCCAATCAATCCTTCACTGGAATCATCCCAGGTATTAAGTCTATGTACAAAAGCTTTTTTACCAATGAACTTAAATATTTTCTTTGCAAAGGAAGGTACACCTGTATTATGTAATAATTCAAGATATGGTCCTTCCGCAAAATATATTAAGGCATTACAAGAATTTTTATTCTTGCCATATTCAACTGTAAAACCTTTATTAGTATATTCTTTTACAGCCTCCTCCAAGTCATTTACTTTATATATAACATGTCCTAACTTCATTTTTAACTCCTTTTCTATTCTTTTATTTTAATTAAAGTCATATGCACTTTTCATCATCCTTTATCCGAAACATCTATTCTGGTTTTCCTGTATTCTTTTGGTAATTTTCCTATGACCTCTTTAAATGCACTGGAGAACTTACTGGGATTAGTATAACCAACCATCAATCCTATGTCAGCGATGGAAAAGTCACTGAGCATTAACTTTTTGGCTGCATAGTTCATTCTGTATTCACGCATATATGTATTAAGGGGTTTACCGTACATCCCCTTAAAGCAGTTGGTCATAGCTGTTTGGGGAATCTTGTATTTATCTGATAGCTCCTTAAGGGTAAAACGGTGCTCCAAGTCGCCGGTTATGGTATGATGGATCAGTTTCACTTTCTCAATATGGAGTTTATAAAAACATTCATCCACCTCATTAACTGCATGGATATCCGAAGAATCCAGTAATAATAAAAGTTCCATAATTTTCAATATGATATATGTATTTTTATGGTGATTCTTAGAATGTCTGATATTAGAAAAAATTTGGTTCACCACAGGGTGATTTCTAACGAAATAAGGTGATGAATGAGCAGTAAACTTTCTACGCATCTGTTCCAGATCCACAGGAAAATCCAAAAAATTCTGGGTAATCGATTCTTGAGCACTAGGCAAGAAAAAGCATAGAGTTATATCATAAAAATGATTCAATGGAAAAATATACTTACGTATGGGATTTTCACGACTATCCATAATCATATCACCTGGTTTTTGATAATATATCTTTCCTTTTTCCAGTGGTACTTCAAGTCTACCTTCATAACAGTAATCCAGACAGAATACATCTGCATTATGCTCCAATTCACTCTCTAAACTACTCATATGAATGTCACTTAAAATCAGGTAGATACCATCCAATATTTCATAAGATGTCATTACTCCTTCACCAGTCTCATTTCTTATAATACTAACTCTAGACACCTCATTTTCTATAATTGATACGGATGCACCTGCATTCATTTGTTCTATCCCTGCCATATTTTTCCCTTTCTTAAATAAATTAATATCATTCATTATATAGTATATGAATTTTCCTTTCCACTCCATTTCAATGTAAAATGCTCTATCTCATTATGACTTTTCGGGTCTGTAGTACTATTTATATTTGAATGAGGATAACATCTTTAGAGTCTTAATGAATTCAACTTAATTATTATTTCCTTCCATTCCTTAACAAGTAATCTATTGTAGTCTACTTCATTTGTATTCATATAATTTTCTAAATCTTTGTAGCATACTTTATGTTCTATCAATATTTCCTCTATCATTTTGTGTATCTTTAAAATTTCAGAATAATTAAAGTCCTCTAAATCATCCTGAAGTATTTCTACTAATCTATTATCAAATGTATTTTTCTTACCCGATACACCTGATATTCTATATGCACTACATAACTCGTTGTAATGATCATACATTTCAAAACCAAGCTTATATATTTTTTTGTCCCTATCTTCTTGCATGTTGTCTTGTTCTAACAACTCAATGATTCCACAATTATCTACTGCAAACCCCCATGATTCAATTGTAATATTAGAATCAACATAACTTTTCAACTTATAATATTTTGAGCTAAATATTATTAACAATACACTTAAAATTACTATTACAATAGATGAAATCTTATTTTCAAAAATATATTTAATTAATCTCAAAATTAACCTCCCTCAAACCGCATCATCATATAAAATATTCTTCTCTTAAAACATAAAAAGAAATAGGCATCTGATTAATATACTCAAATCCTATCTCTTCATTTTCTCACACTGTGATACCGTATGTAGACATGTTTTTTTAGTCAAGTATGTACTGTAAAACACCTTTTAAATTTATAAATATTACTCTGTAGCTTTTACCATATTTTCTTTCTTATTTTTGTAAATATTCTTTTTAAGTTTTTCTATTTCAAAAATTTCCCCATGTGCAGGATATATCGTCTTGACATTTTCCTTAATAAGCTTCTCCCAGCTTTGATAGTATTGTTTCAAATCAGTAATTAAAATAACACAATATCTTGTTCCCATAAAATTCATCATATTTGCAGCAGCATCACCTACAATACAAATCCCATCATTGAGTAGTAGTGAAATTGAATCAACTGTGTGCCCTGGTGTATAAATAATTTTTCCGGGAACATCTATTCCAATTTCTCTTAATGTTGTTTCCTCACTAATTATAATATCATTATTGTCTACTTTATAAGCTGGAAAAGTAGAGTCCCATTCTTTATTTAATTTCTTAAACATTTTTATTGTCATATTGACTCTACGGTTAATATATCCGCAACCAGAAGGCATATCGTTTTTTCCCTTTGCAACAAGAGCTACACATTTTTCATGCATAATAATTTGACAAGATTTATTGCAATTCTTTATTTCATTTAATAGACCTGCGTGATCATCATGGTGATGGGTTAATAAGACATAAGCAATATCATTGATGCTGATATTTAGATTTGATAAGCTTCTGTAAAACAATGCTTTGTCTTTTTCATAGCCTGTATCTATAAGTAAATACTTATTCTTAATGGGAATTAGATAACACATTGTTGCACTTAATTTTAATTTGATTATTTCTATAATTTCTCCCCCTTTCCTTTTTTGATATTTAGTTAATCACATAACTATAAAAACCTAACAATTTTATCCATTATTGTTTTAGTAACTAAAATATATCATGAGAATAAAAATTTGTCAATATATTTTAGCTACTAAAACATTTTCATAGCCCTATTCATTCTTTCTTGAATATTGGTTCAATATATTCTTTTATAAATTCTATCCTATCTGTTACATTTTGCCTAAAAAAAGAAGCAATAGAAACTACTATTTTTTTCTTTGCATTGAAATAAATCACATTTCCTCCGTCTCCCATAGCTGCACAGGTCTGTTCTTTTTCATCAATAATCCACCATAAATAACCATACGCAAGATTGATTTTTCCCCATCGGCTATGTTCCTTTATACTCTCGTTCATCCATCTTGTTGAAACAATTTGTTTTCCATTCCACATTCCACCATCTAAGTATAATTGACCTATTTTTGCCATATCTCTAGGAGAAAGAGTAAGCCCCCATCCTCCTGCATTTACTCCAGCCCCATCAGCAACCCATCCGCTGATACTCTTAGATTTATTGAATTCCAGTTGTTCCTCTTTACTATGAAAAATCACATTACTCTCAACAGTAATTCCTAGTGGTGAGAATAAGTTTTCTGTTGCAAAATCTAACACAGATTGCCCAGTTACTTTTACAAGTATCCCTGACAAGATATCTGGTCCTATGAGTGGAGTGTATTTAAATTCCCCTATCTTCCCTCTGCCCCCCAATAAATCAAGTGTAAATTTTACCCAATCATTACTGGTAAAATACTTTATGTAGGGTACAACAGCCTTATATCTATATGGAGCTGTCATTGTCAGCAAATTTTCAAGTGTAACATTCTGTATTGTTTTTTCTTTTTTTTTAACTACGTAATCTGGGAAGAAATCCAATACTTTCTGGTTGATACTTTTGATATACCCTTTATCTACGGCAATCCCTATCAATATGGAAATAATACTTTTTGTTACTGAATAAACATGAATTCGGCTGGTAGCAGTACATTCATTGAAGTAATTTTCATATAATGTTTTACCATCTTGTAATACAACCATACCTGCAATATTGCTATAATCATTCTTTATTTTCTTTTCCAACTCTGTTACTTTTTCTTGATTCATATAATTTTCTCCTTTATCATTTACTGTGTTTCTAGGTAAATGGGCTTTTCTTAGTTCAATATGATAATATGAAAGTTTTACACTTTCTTTTTGACAGGATAATAAATTTCAGTTATAAGCTCACTTTCTTTTTGAACTTGAGAAGGGTCAGTTACATATACTTCATAAAGTGCATTGTTAGATTCATAGCCTTCCTTTTCTACCCATTCACGTTGCTTAGTGTATATAGAAGACAGGTTAGAATAAGAACCACACAGAACTGTTTTTAAGCATAATCCTGGATGAAAATCTCTTGTACCTGTAACATATTCTTTTATTGGAATAGCAAATTCAGTATCCAAACCAGATGGACTAAATTCTGCACTGTGAAAAAGTACCATTGGTGGAGCAAGTATTGTTAATTTGTCGTCTTGAATTCTCTTAACTAATTTAGTAAAGTTATTACTATATTCTTCAGCAAATTCATATTTATGAACCATTTTTCGTAAAAATAGAAGATACATTTTTGGTACCTCTACAAGTTGAACATTAATATTTTCCAGATAAGACATAATAGATTTTCCTTGTTTCAAATTAAGGATATCATTATTTAGTTGGTCAGAAGTATTTTTTAATTCCTGTAGTTGATTCTCAATTTCTTTTTTCTTTTTGGTAAGTGCCAAGTAAAGTTTTTCGTCCTGTAATTCTTCTGACTTGAGAACTGTTTTAATTTCCTCTAAAGAAAATTTGTATGATTTTAGGCGGTTGATAAATAGCATCGTTTCTAATTGTTCAACAGAATAATATCTATACCCATTTTCAGGGTTAATTTCAGCAGGTAGAATCAGCCCTATTTCTGCATAATAACGTAGCGTCTTTGTAGATACTTTACATATATTTGAAAACTCTCCAATAGATAACATAGATTACCCTCCTTATAGTGTATCCTATATGCTTACCTTTATCTTACACCTTGCCCTACGGGTAAAGTCAAGTACACACTTCAATGTAAATTCAAATCTGTTCCATAAAATTAATCAAGGTTTTTACATCTTTGTAATCTTCTATTACCATAGAGATATCAGGTATTTGCTGGAGCTGTTCCTTAGATAATGTGGATGCAACTCCTATAATTTTACTTACTCCTGCTCTATGGGCAGCTTCAATACCTGACATAGCATCTTCAAATACAATGCAATCACTAGGCAATACACCTATATTTTGAGCTGCTTTTTTGTATATCTCCGGTTCAGGTTTACTTGGAATAAGTCCGTTATCATAAACTACTTGTTCTATGTTAAACCATTTTCCCAAATCTAAATTTTGAAAGAAGAATTTAAGATTATTTAGACCAGATGCTGTTGCAATGGTAAAAGGTATCTGTTGCCTTTTTAAATAATCCAAAAACTCAACTAAACCATTCGCCAATCGATAATGCTGCTTATCTAAAAGACATAATTGCCTGTAAACAACTTCTTTTTCTTCTGCTAGTTGGTCGATTTGTTCTTTACTTAATCTATTCTTCAAAAAATATGAAAATGAAACCTCAGCATGAAAACCATGGATATATTTCTGAAATTCTTCATTTGTTATTTCTCTGCCTATTTTTTTATATAAAAATGTCTTCCAAGATTTTTCTTGTATTTTACTGTCATAGAACATAGTACCATTAAAATCAAATATAATACCTTGTGTTTTCATATAATCCTCCTATTTTGTTTCATCTCTTTATTCAAATGGTTTGTTGTTTTACAATGACACTTTCCATAGAGTAACGGTTTGGCAAGACGTTTGTTAAAGAAGTCAATTGCAGAACCAAGGAAAAATGCAGTGATTATAGTTCCAATCCCAATCGTGGCATTAAAAATAAATCCTATAATTACGCAAAGAACATCCGAAATAATCCTACATATGCGAAATGGAATCGGCAATTTATCTGCTAAGATCAAAGATATTGCATCATATGTAGAAACGCCCATATTTGCAGTAAAATAGAGAGAAGATGATGCGCTAATAATCAGTAATCCCAACATCAATGTAATGACTCTAAGAAACATATCTGCATTTGGGAAAATTACAATTAATAGTTCCAACGTATACTCAACCATATATCCGAATAAAAAAAGACTGAAAATGGTTGCAATACCTATGTAATGTCTATCAAAAATCAATGTGATAACCAGAAAAGCACCTGTCACTAGCATACATATCATTCCATACTGCATACAGCTAAGATTTGCCATTCCAGTTACTAACGCATTAAAAGGATCAATTCCTAGATCTGCAAATTTTAATAATCCACATCCTATAGCAGTACCTATAATCCCAGATATAACCATACCTAACCTTTTCCAAAAAAATTCTTTTATCACAATAAATAATCCTTTCCTAATATCTTTTATGGGTATTATTCATTCTTCCTATAGTTGACACTAATTGGTTATGTTATAATTATATAGCCAAACAGCGTTATATTATATCATATTCAAGACTATAATTTGTAAATTTGAGACAAGAGAGGTGGCATAACTATGCAGAGAGATATTATTCCTATTAACGAAAAAGGTATGGAAATATTAGAATATGTTGCCGAAGATTTCCCATTTGCAATTTTCTTTGCTGATATAGCAAAATATGCACTGGGTAGTGTACCGTGGCATTGGCATGAAGAGATAGAAATATTTGTGGTGACTAAAGGTTGTCTTCGAATGCTTTTAGGTAGTCAGGAATATATCATCCATGAAAATGAAGGAGCTTTTGTTAATTCGAATATTTTACATTCAATGGAAGTAGCTGAGGGTGAAGGCTGTGAACTAATCACAATTCTTTTTTCACCGTCTATTTTTACTGGTGGTAAAGCCACCTCCCTTTATCGTCAGATGACTACACTGATTTATGATAATGCAGAATTAGCAACCTATATCTTTTCCAATACTTCCACATGGAAAAATGAGATCATTTTAGCCATTAAAAAGATTTATTCTGCTTTTACTAAAGAACTTTTTTGTAAAGAATTGATTATATGCGAAAATCTTTCGAGTATTTGGCGATTCATTCTAAATGATATAGTATACAAAAAATTAAAGAGTGTGCCTATTAACCCATTACAAGAATGTCGTACTCAGCGCATGATGCAGTTTATTCATGATAATTATTCAGAACTATTATCTATCAAAGATATTGCTGATTTCGCCAGTATCAGTACCAGAGAATGTTCCAGATGTTTTCAAAATATCATCCATACACCACCTGTAAAATATCTTATGAAGTATCGTATATCAATTAGCCTTTCACTATTATTAACGACAAATTACTCCATGACTCAAATAGCTGAAATGATTGGTTTCAACAGTTCTAGTTATTTTACGAAGGTATTTAATGAACATATGAATATGTCCCCGACTGATTATAGAAAGTTACATCTAACTAAAGATTGACAATTGTATTTAGTTAGGCTATTATAATTATATTAGCCTAACTAAAAGGAGGATGATTATGAACTTAAGAACCAATATTAATAAGTTCTATCAAGATTGTATTTTAAATGAATTAAAACTAATGAACAGTTCCAACTTTGACAATAAAATCACTTATAACAGTTTACTCTATCTCGATCTTATAGATTCTACTGCAAATTGTACCGTTAGCTATATTGCAAATGCACTACATATTGCAAAATCATCTGTAACTCTTAAAGTTAAAGAATTGGAAAGGTATGGACTGATAGAAAAAGAACAGAGTAAACAGGATAAAAGAACTTATTATCTTACAACTACTCATAAAACAAAGGATTTATGCAAAATATATGACCGATCACTTAAACATGCTATTAAGGAAATTGAAGAACTCTATTCAAAAGAAGATATACAAAAATTTAATGAAATGCTACTTATTCTAACACAGCATTTTAAATCGGAGGTAGATGAAGAACTTAAAATCAAATAATTTACAAATTCAGGAGGGATTACATGAAATTCAAGTTTGTGAAATATAAAAATTCATATACATTGGATGCGGCAAGAATGATGAGAAAAACATGGCATTATGATAAATACTTTGAAGGTATGAAAGATAACATTTTTTTCTACAAATTATTTTTTACGTATTCTATAATGGTCAGTAATTATTGTGATTTAATTGTAGATGAAAACGATAGATTAGTAGGACTTTTAATGGCTGGACCAATTAAACAAAAGTTATCGTTAAAGCATATAGGATTAGGGATAAATGTTATATATAGGTGGTTAACAGGTCAATTCGGCAAAAGAATACGCGCTTTAAAAACTACTTCTATCATGGTGAAAGATAATAAAAAAATAATGAAAGATGCAAATAGATACGATAATGAAATCACCTTGTTTTTTGTGGATGAAAATACCAGAGGGAATGGATTAGGCAAAAAACTGATGAATAGGTATATTAACTACTGTAAGAACCGAAGTATTAAAAATATAATCTTAATGACAGATGCTGGATGTAATTATGGCTTTTATGAGCATTATGGATTTAAGCGAATCAATGCAGTCCACAGCAATCTTTTCGCAAAACCTGAAATTGAGTATAATGGATTTGCATATGCTTATAAAGTGGAATAATGATAAAGCCAGCTAATACAGCTGACTTTACACACTATAATATTATTTATCTATTTAATATCAAATATCTTATTTAAGTTAAAATTAATTTTAATTAAAATGCTACTTTCATAAATAAAGCTACGCAACAAAGGATAATGACAAAGGGAACATAGATATAGCGACCTATAAAATACCATGTATTTCTCTGCTTTTTAGTGCTACCCTTATTGATTTCAATGAATAAGTCTTCTTTTTTCATCACCCAAAACCAACAAACAGCACCTAATGTTGCACCAATGGGGATAATATAAATTGATACAAAGTCCATCCATGGACCCCACTGGAAGATAGCTTCCATATTTATTCCAAATCCCAAACAGATTAAACACAGAATGCATAGAACTCCTTTACGATTGAGTTTCGGAAATTTATGTAGTAAAGATTCACCAACTGCTTCAAACATATTTTGCAAAGAGCTGATACCTGCGAAAATCATAGCAACATATAAAATAATTGCAAAAATACGACCCATAGGAATATCTTGCAAAATGGTCGGTAGTGTAACAAAAAGTAATCCTGGACCTGCTCCAACATCAAGGTCATAAGAGAAACATGCAGGAATAATGACCAAGGCTGCAATCAGTGCAGCAATGGTATCAAAAAGGGCAGTTTTGCGAGCCACAGCAATTACATCCTCATTTTCTCCTAAATAAGCACCATAAACAATCATGCCACTCCCTGTGATAGACAGTGAAAATAAGGCTTGTCCCATCGCCCAAATCCACACCATTGGGTCTTTGAGTACCTCCCATCGTGGAATAAGCATAAACAAGTAACCTTCCATTACATTTGGAAGCATTGCAACACGTACTGCCAAAATAATAAATATTATAAAAAATAAAGGCATCATAATTTTGTTTGTCTTTTCAATACTCTTTACACCTAAAAATAGCGTTAACAAAGTGCCTATTACTACAATAACATGGTATGGTATTACAGAATGTGACGTAAGTGAAAAGGATTCAAACCACTTACCAGTGTTTACAGTCATTAAATTACCTGTTACGGAATTAACCAAAGCCTTAAATATATATGCTACAATAACGGCATAACCAATCGCAATACACATTGATCCTGCTAAAGGCAACCAGCCGAGAATTCCACCTATTTTTCCAGCTCTTTTACTTCGTGTATTCAATGCGTTTTCATAAGAACCCAAAGTACCTGTTTTGGAACGACGTCCAATAGCAAACTCTGCAGGTAAGCCTACATAACTAAAAATAATAATAAAAAATAGATATATTAGCAGAAATGCACCGCCACCATTGCTCCCCAATTTATTTGGAAATCCCCATACATTTGCCATTCCTACAGCAGAACCCACAGATGCCAAAATAAATCCCCAGCGACTGCGAAATCCTCCCGATTTTTGTTTCTTTTCAATACTCATTAAAGCGCCTCCTAAATTAGTTTCCTCATCAATTTGTTTTATTCATATAGTTTTAAAGAACAATAGTCCACTAAACACAAACTTAGGTTCTTTCGTAATAGAAAAGTAGAACTAAAATAAAAGTCCTCTGTCCCTAACAAAAAAAAGGGACAGAGGACGAAAATTTCGTGGTACCACCTCTGGTTCAAGTATTATTGAAAATACTTCTCTTTGTGTGCTTACACACACGCAAGCTATATCGGGCATACCCGTCTTACCCTACTAAAATTTTTTCAGGCAGCTGCTCCAGAATGTATTCAAGACAGTAAGTTTACATCCTTTCACCAACCGGACGCTCTCTATAAAACTTTACCTGTTCTACTTGTTTCCTTCTTCGCATTACGATGTTGTTTTACAATATCACACTATTTAATATAAATCAAGTGCTACATTAATCTATTGGTAGTGTAAATACTGCTATTTCATAGATTCTTTCCTTTGTATATTGAATACTAAACTGTTTTAATATTTTCAACGTATTAATCACAAGTCAAAAAATACATTTTCAGCAATATCTACGTTAACATTTGTTGACAAAATGTAATCAGTGTGTTACATTATAGATGTAAACAACAAGTTACATTTTGTTAAGGAGGTATTACCTTGGTACAGAATCGAATTAAGGTTTTGAGAGCAGAACGAGATTGGACACAAGCTGATTTAGCTGAAAAGGTAGGTATTTCTCGTCAAGCGGTTATATCAATTGAAAAGTATAAATATACTCCCTCATTAGAATTAGCTTTCAAAATTGCAGAAGTATTTAATGTATCAATCAATAAAGTTTTTGAACACAAGGAGGGTTAAACGGATGAATGAACAAATTATTATTTCATTTTTACTTATTTTTGGTCTTGGCATTACACTTTTTCTTTATGTGTGGAAGGCTAAGAAGGAAATCGAATACAGAAAAGACGAACGTTGGCAATTAATTCAGAACAAAGCAAACAATGCTGCAAATTATTCAAACTATATCTTGATAGTATTTTTAGCTCTCGGAGAAGCGATAACGCTATTTAGGGATATTCAAATAACCTTCACCTTCAATAGAGCATTAACTTACGGCTTATTATTCGTTGGTTTTCGCAACGCTATAGAATTGTTTGCATTAAGATATTTCGATAAACAAATGTAACTACTAGAAGCAATTCCCTTTATAGTAGACAGTTCTATTATTTCAACTGTCTGCTATAAAAAGAGTATATCAATATCATTTCCATCTATTTATTTTCTACCATTTGTTGTAATAATAATCGTTCACCGTATACGATTCTTACAATTAACTCTACTGCTTGTTTTCTAAGTTCGTAACATCTACTTCTACTCATATGCATGCTCTCTGCAACAATCTCCATAGGACATTTATGAACATAGTTTTGCTTAAGTATTATATAATATTTTTCATTTATTCCTTTTATCAATTCCAAAGAATCATCAATAATACTTATATCGTAACTTAACTGTTTTATTTCTTGTTCTATTTCACGAAGAACCATTTTATATTCTTCTTCAATCTTTTCTTTATAATTATCAGCAGTCGCTTCTACATGATTTAATATAGCAACCTCCTTACCTTTTTCAATGACAAAACGTGTAACTTTACCTGAATATTCCCCTTTAAGCATCTTAGACCGTATATATTCATTTTCCTCTTCACTTGATAATCGTTGTATTTGATTCCTTAAAAATGTCACTCTTACCTTATTGTACTCATAATTTTTGAGTAGATCCTCGATTAAATTTATATACTTCAAATTACAACCTCCCTAAATAATGTTTTTAAGCTGTAAAAACTAATGCTTCATTAGCCCTATAAGTTATATACACATTAAACAATTTATTATTTAATTAACTTTTTAAATTTCAATCTATATAGTTTATTTAGAATATATATTATTTTCTTAATAATACCATTTATTTTTATTGTATTATTCTCTTATCTGTCCTTTTTTTGTCCATTAATTGTAGATAATTGTCTACTAAGATAAGATAAGCATTAAATTTTCACATTCTTATTCAACGAATGACTTACAGCCAATTCATATTAGGACTATATTAATTCTTCTCACCAAAGCTGTCATAATTCTATTTTAATCTATAATTATAACAATAAGATAACAATTTATTTAATTGAATTATATTAGATATTAATATTCCAACTAAAAATAAGGCACTATTTGTAATGATTACAAATAGTGCCTTTTAGCTATAACTCTAACAGTCTCCATAATATAGCAAATAATTCTCCACGAGTTATTGAATCATCAAATCTTTCTTCATGAATAATCATTCCTCTGTTAATGAGCTGTTGATAATATGTCTTAGCCCAATGTTCTTTTTTTATGTTTTTCTTTTCTTCAAATGAACAATAACAGCCACGGACAAATTGTTCCCATCTACCTTCCTTAAGAAGTACAGCTGGGCAGTACTTGTCTGTCCAGTCCTGATGTTTTTTAATATCATCAATAGATGTTATTGCCATCAGGTAAGCAATAAGCTGTTGTGCATTTTTTTCTGCCATTACCATATTAATACCTTGATGCATGCATATCTCGATTCCAATACTTGTATCATTACCTTTTCTACATCCAGCATGCCATGCCATCTCATCTATAGGTATATGTTGAATCACATTATAATCATCAACTGTATAATGCCAAGATACTTTATCATTAGTTGATTTAATATACGATGCATGCATAGCTGCATCTGCACCCTTACGAGTATTCCCAGTATTATGTACAGTAATGCTAGTGGGTGTTATTATAACTCCTGGTCTATTGGGTCTATTACTTGGTATGAAATCTTCAATAATGTTCATTGGAATCACCTCCATGTAGTTCTTATGATCTTCTTTTGTCAATATCTCTTTTGTAGGTAACCTGCTTCAATATTTCATTACCGAATACCGAAACAGCTGCACATAAAATACCTTGCATAATACCAATGAAAACAATATCAAAACTCCATGTTTTCTCTATCACTAGTCCCATATATAATACACACATAATAATAGAACTAATTAGTAGTGCAAATGGGATAACCCAATCTTTTATATGTGGAATATTCTTAAGGAATAACCCTAGACAATAACATACCACCACAACTATTAATAATTCAGGACGAATAACTTGTAATACTTGTTCCATACTCATAAAAATCTCCTCCTATTAATAATAATTTATTTTTTATGACTGCTTTTCCTACGTCTATGTAACTTAGATTTCTTATCGCTGTCAGAACCACTAGCTTCACTGACACTGCTAGCTGAATCACCACTACCCTTTTTATTATCAACAACACTTGACTCTTTACTCTTATCATCCTGAGGGTTCTTAATAGGAACTCTTGGTTGTTGTCGTTTCTTAGTTATGTCTTCTCTTACTTTTTTAATATTCTTATCTATTGCTTCTTTTTCCCTTCTCATAACGACTATACGATCATTAATTTCTTTTACTTCTTTTTCAATAGTAGTCATCTGTTCTTCTAATGCTTTGATAGTCTTGTCGGATTCTTCTTTGGGCCATATATCAGCTGCTTTATCCATTTTTACAGACAAAGCGACTTTTTCCATTGCTAACATAAACAGTCTATCTTCTTTTTCAAGCTCTTCGCATTTATTCCTTATATGACTTTCCAGTATATCTTCTACTTCTTTATTGGCACCAAATAGATCTCTGAATCTCATAATCTTACCGTATACCATTGCGTCTGTGATATCTTTTTCGACGACAGTACTATTTACATCAATTTCATCTCCATCATCACCAAAATCTTCTTCTAAACTAAGAACCTTGTCATTAACAGAATAAGAAGCTTCTGCTGGACTTCTTTTCTTATCGTCTTTATATTTTTTATCCAACTGCTTTAATTCATTTTTAAACATTTCTTTATTGGCAGAAATTATTTTAGTTACTCCTTTATCTTTATTATTAAGTATATAGCGTTTTAGGATATCACGCTTAGTCTCCGTATCAGTATCAGTGGTCTCAATATTCTCTACAAAATTAATAATATCAAGAAATTCTGGTTTATCTGTATCATAGCCATTCATCTTTAATGACTCTTGCAGCGCTTTTTTCATAGCTTCTTTACTTAAATCAGAATCAACATCCTTGACCAAAATATCTGTGGCATCATTTATGATCTTTGACCTAGCCATACCATGACTTGAACTAAAAGGACCCTGTTGTGAAAATGAAAATCCTGATGACCATTTTTTCATTCCAAAAGGTGCATGGTCATACATTTCTATACCTGCTTTTTTAAATCTATCATCTAGTTCTTTGACAATCTTATCTATTATTTCCTTGTCACTAGTAGATAGATACATAATTGCACTATCCGTTCTTACTCCTTGATGATTAGGTCCTAAAACTTTGAAAGCATTAATATATGATGCTTCAGGAGATCTTTTTATATCCTCTATATACGTAGCCAATAATTCAAAAGCCTCTTTGGCTTTCTTAGGGTCAAAACTTAATGTAATCCTCGAATTTCCTTGTTCTATTTTTTTACTCCTTTTATCTCTTACAAAATAAGCAAAATCTTTTTTCCCCGCTCTAAGAGCTTTTTTAATTGTTGTTTTTGAACTTTGTCCATACATTCTAAGTCCTTTGAACTTGGTCTCAACTGCTATTAATTGATTTTTGAATGTTTCTTTCTCACTATCTGTTAATGTTTTTGGTTCATCATACTCAGGTACATTCACCTTGTATAGATTATATATATCCTTAATCTTACGATTATAATCATACTTTGCATAATCCTCATCTGTAGTAAATTTACCATCTACCACTTGCATCCACTGCTCTAACCAACTTAATAAACTATCAAATACTTCATTTGGCATAATTTCACTCTCCTTTTTTTATAAAAAAACAAGAGAAAAAACTTGGCAGTTTTCTCTCTTATCAGCAACTATTATACTGAAACCTTATATCCTATGATAAGTCCTACATTCTTAACATTGTGCTTATCTCCTTTTAGAGTAAAGCTCCACTGTGAACCTCTACTACTGATACTTAAACCGCTTGTCTCAACATACTTACCACTTTCTAGGTTATATGTTTTACCACTATCAAGTATCATACCTAACTTACCTTCTTCATAAAGGTCACTTACCATGTAGATACCATCAATCTTGCTTCCTGCCATATTAGGTAGCATATCTCTAGTTATTGTCACAGCCAGCTCATCATCACTTTGTAGGAAATCAGTCCAGCTATCACCAAATGTTTCTGACATATTTACAAAATGCAAAGTATTATATGGCTTTAATATACCTCTAACAGCATCTCCAAAGCTTTGTCCACCTTGTTTTGCTGTATACTTAAGGTTGACAATAACATCTTTTAAGTCCTTAGGATCATATGAACCCTTTTTCCCATTAAGTTCTAGTCGCCATCTCGATACTGCACCAGTACCTTCAAATGGTAAATAACGTTCATCATCATATCGAAGCTCAAATAATCCGTTATTCTCTTCATACTCACCTCTTGGTGATAAGACAATCTGCTGATTAACCTTCCAATCTGAGCGAATAGAAGTAGGCTGAACATCTTTTGGATCAATCATGTACTTAACGGCTTTTACATCTGGTTCAATAATAGCCTTATGGCTTAGCTGTGTTAAGGTAGCATTAACAGGTGCTTTACCTTCTCCCATATCAAATACAACTGATATGGTCTTTACTTGTCTACCATAATGTCCTTGGAAATCATAATCAAATAGAGCTTCTGTCAAATTAAACTCACAAACTCCTTTTTCCTTAAGACTAACTAGTGCAAATGGGTCAAGTTCTAGTAGAGATATAGGTTTGGCTATCTCCAGGTCACGACTATTGCTCTCAATATATGCCTGTTCCATTCTGTCTAAATCATAGCCTAAACTCTCACCTGCCAACAACCCTTTTCTTAAGCTATCCCAGTACATGGATGAGATATAATTCACTTCACTTTCCTTCATACCTCTCTCGTATTGGAATGCTTTTTGAGCAGATTTTGCCATTTTATGTGCAAGCTTGTAAGTCTTGAAATATAGTGTAGATAATTTGCCTGCCATCCAGTTATATAACTCTTTATTCGTAAATTTGTTCTTCATAAATGTATTGACTGAATCATTTTGTCTAATTTCTTCTTCCAAAATATCAATCTCAGTCTCAGCTATACGTTGTGATAACTTTGATCCATTAATCTGATGCTGTAATTGTATCTTTTCACTTTTCGCCATCTTAAGTTGTAATTGCCAATCCTCTTTCATACGTTCCAGATTAGCTTTCATACCTACAATCTCGCCTAGCATATTAATGCTTTCACCTGAGGTCTCTGTAGCTTCTGAGAAGTTTTCTAGTAATCCATCTGTATTAACTTCTGCATAAGTGAATGTTCCTATTATAGCCTTAGGAATGAGTGAAACACCCATATTAACAAATTTGGCAATAGAAGCTGTTGTCATGAATGCAGCACCAATAGACATAAGACTTATCTGAGCTATCTCTGCTGGTATGAACCCTGTATTTATTAAATCTTTATAATGTTTGATAGTATCTTCAGAGTTCTTTAGGCTCTCCTCTAATGATTTTGTATTTTCTATAGCTTCTTGTAGCTGACTTTCTTTAATCTTGCGAGTCATAGTCAAGATAGTATTCTCCTGCTTTTGCTGTAAGAGACTAAGCTCTTCGGAATCCTTTTTCTCAAGAGTAGCTAATAGGTCATTACCAAATTGACTAACCTTAGATGCTAACTCGCTAGCCTTATTTATCATGAAGTTAAAACGGTAGTGTGGAGTACTTCCATCACTAACAGCTATTGCCTGTGATAAACTCATTCCACCTGCTACTGCCTGTACAAGAGCCATAGGATCAATAGGTGGCTGGAATAATGGTAACGGTTGATTGATTCCCATGATATTCATACAATGTCTAATCTTATACAATCTGTCCTCAACAGTATTCCAATAATTAATAAAATTCCAGTTCTCAGGTATAAAGAAATATGGATTAACTAAGCTATCATTAACTGTACCTCCAGAGAATAAGTGTATTAAAGTATTACGGCTAAGATTATTTGTATTCTCAAGATCTAATAGGAATTCGTATCTATCCTCATTATTAGTAGCTTCTTTTGTAAGTGTTTCATAATCTACATCATCAGTTAATACTCTCTCCCCTAAAGCTTCTGGTTTTTCACCAAGCAAATCATAGGCTAAGATATATAGCATACGTGCCTCATTAATAGATTCTCTTGTGTATTGTCCAAAGAGTAAATCTCCCCAATCAACAATATTATCAATATAATTCATTACCAAAGCCTTTTCATAAGCAACAATACGTAAATCAGCTATGGCATGAGGGTCAAATGGGTCTTCCAGATATTTCTTAATCTGAGTTTGATCATCATCTTCTTCTATTCCATATAGATCATCTGTAGATGCATTTATAAACGGTAAGAACTTCCACCAAATTGCCTCTGTTGGGTCAAATATGAATTCATACCACTTTTTTGCCTCTTCAAACAACTGAGCTGTATTTAATGTCTGAGCCAAGAAGAATGGTACATGGAAGAATAATTCCCAATAATAACTACTATTAGCACTATCAAAATCAAGAGTTTCTGATATTGGATATATCTTGATTCTATCTTTATTTATTTTAATAGTAGTAGTATTACTTATATTAGCATCAAACTTAGGTAATTCACCTATTTGCTGGGTACTTAGGTCTAAAAAAGCTTCTAATCCTTCTGTAAATAACTTGGTACTCAACTTATAAGAAGTACTTGAGGTAAGCCTGATGATATCATAAGGTACATCTTCCACCTCATAAGGTCTAATATCACTATTAATGTCGTACTTAACATAAGCATTATCTTTAAATATATACAAATAATTACCTGTATTAACACCAGCATCAATACCATTTAAGAATTCACTTGGTATGTTTAATAAACTTCCAGCCATATTTTTATAACCAAATGGATCAGTAGTTGTAATTTCTCCTTTGTCTATATTTAATTTCTTATAATAGCATTTATAGAAGATATAACTCTTTGAATCTAATGTAAATGAAGCATGTGTAGGTATCAAATCAATAGGCTGTGGATATCCCATATCCATGTATTGTGGTAATTTACCGTTAACCAATGTATAACGGATATATAAATCACTACTAAACATATACAGATATTTATTATCTACTACAATGGCTGATTCTACACTACTCATATCACAGAATCTACTAACAGCAATAGTTTGTGTAGTTACCCAACTAGTATCTGATGTAGGTGCATCATTAAGTTGCATAACCTCATTACCTTTAATCAAATATAGGTCATCGTTATATCTAAAGCTAGCATCAATATCTACTGGATTATTATCTTGGTCACTAATAAGTAATCCATGTGAATCCCAGCTATTGGTATTTAGATTATATTCACAGAAGTAGAAGTTATAATCAACCATATCGTTTCGTTTATATACCATTACACCATTATCTGATAAAGAGACAGCCCCTATTGATGTACCTGTCTTTAAATGTCTTACAAACTCATGTGTCAATAATTCTGCTGCTGTTAATTCACTATTGACAACTATGATTTCTTTTCCATCAATAACATAGAGAATACCATCTTTCATAAAAGCTGAATCAATGTTGATCTCATTTAAACTCACATAGAATTCTTGATTGCCAAGGACAGATTTTATATCCGTTTCCAATAAATCAATACTCTTTGGATAATTAACCGGTGTTTGGCTGAACTCACCATTTTCAAAGCGCAAATAATTATCATTTTTAATGATATAGGTATAATTATTAATGGTAAATGCAGCTTTAACTTTTACACTTGCTTCACTCGGATCTGCATGTCCCCATCTTTCATAGTTAAAGCCTTTATCATAATTATCAAGTATATTTCCTTCTTCATCCATGAAGTCTCCATCAAAAGCAAAGTACCTTTCACCAACTATAAGATAGGTAGTACCATCTACTTGGAAAGATGCATCAATATGTGTTACATCTTCACCTAGCTTGGAGTAATCTATAGTCTTAGGCCATTCATTTTCATCCAGATTATGCATTGATGGCTTACATAAGAAACTACCACCCTTATGATCAAAGGCAAACCAAGGTGCTTTTCCTATGTTAAAAGCAACGGCATTTTCCATAGCAATATTTTCCTCAAATAAGGTTTTAAACACTGATTGTCCCATATTTTCATAAGCCGGATTGTTATTACTAACTACCGTATATAGTTCTGGTGTCAATAGGAAGGTTTTATTCTTTCTATCATGTCCTGTATCAAATGATTTAAAAATATTGTAATTAAGTAAGTCCTTGTCAAGAAGACTATAACTACAGTTGATAACAATATTGTCATGAGTGTTTGAATCTAATTTGTCAGATTTCTGTACAAACAGTTCTACACCTACAGGACTCTTCACTTCTGTAGTGGACTTAGTTACTAAATCTGATATCTTAATCTCTTGATCTAGTGTCTGAGGTATAACCCACTTACCATTTAAGTTAAGGTATGAAAAATTAATCTTTATGACTTTATTATTTTTCTTAGTTTTGTCAAAATTATATTTTCCACCACTTTCACTGGCTGTTGCGTTTTGGCTCTCTTTTTCTTTGTTATCTAGCTCTACTTGTGGCCAGAAAACAAATGTTTTACCAAAGGCATACACTGGATATACCTTTTGAGAATCAATTTGAAGCTCGGTATCAATCCATGAATCCCATTCAACAGCCTCTGTATCCCCATCAATAAATGTAGCAGTACGATAATAGTATTTTGTTGGTTCTGTCTTTGTGCGTCCAAAAATAATGATTCTATCATCATTAGTAGAATCGTCATTATAGCGATAACCACCTGCAACAGTTAATCTAGACACGTCATCATAGGAATCCAAATAATTCTTGTAAGCCTGTTCAACTAATGTATCTGTCAGTTCTCCTTGCATAACTTCATCTTCAAGAGTCTTGAACTGTTCTGTCTTAGTATCTCTAAGCTCAGGGCGAATATAATTTTCAGGATATAGAAATACCTTACGGTTGGCTTCCCATACACGATAATTCTTCATCCATTCCCAATAGGACTTCAACTTATCTTTTACAATATCCATATCTTCAAAATTCTCTAGTGCTGGTTTTTCTAAGTCCATAAAGTATCTATGGAAGTATAATTGCATACAAGCTAAGGCTTCTTTGATTCTAGAGGTTCTAGCACAGCTATCCATATCCACATCAATTAACAGCTTCTCATATAATTCTCTACTGTTACTTACATCATTTTCTACATATGTGAGATAAGGTACCAATACATCTCGTTTCATAATATTTTCTTCATCTTGTATCTGTTCTTTTAGTATTGCCCAATCCTTCTGACTATTCATTAGTCCTAATTGTTTGTAAAGATATCCAGCTGCCTCATCCAAATCTTTATTGTCTCCATAGATATATGACCATACGTATCTATAAAGCTTAGATGGTGTAGTCTCTATATCTTGTGTTACTTTAAAGATGGATAGCATCTTAATGAGTATCTCTATATTGAGATTTACTTCATAAGGTGACCCACTAAACAAGAAAGCGTGTTTTTTCTTGAGCCATTTTATTTCTTCTGCATCCCACTTAAATATATCACTTAATACTTCATAGGATTCTTCTATAATATGCTTCTGTGGATGCAAAAAATCTGTAAGGGTATAATTATCTCCTATATACATATGGTCCATATACTTATAATCAGTGATAATCTTAATATCAGCTAATAGATAATCTGCATATTCTCCCCATCTGCTAATTATTGATTGAGGATATATAAGATCCATCTTTTTATAAGCAGGGTCTGAGTATCGTATATAATCTTGTCCTTTTATCATATAAGTTTTGTTATCAAATATGAATGCGCCATCAATGGATTCTTCAAATTTAATAGGCATGTTACCCCAGTTATTGCAAATATCTCTAGGATAGCCTTCATCTACATATTCATTATCCAAGTTACTATAACGAATATACTGATTATCCTTGAAAACAAATAGTTTACCCTCTCCATCTAAGAACGCAGCATCTACTTCAACCATATCATCTAGATGTTCATCTGGGTTAAAGGTATTCTTAATCTTACCCCAAGCTGTAGCTATTTCTGCTATCTGATTATTATAAAAATACTTGTCCTCCTTGAAGAGATATAATCTCTCATCTTTGTATAGAGCTGCATCCAAATCATAAGTAAATATTCCTTGGAATGTAGCTGCATCTATACCCAAATCCTCGTCAGTTATAGCTGTAATGGATTTTGGATAACCTTCATCTACGTATTCGTATGTTTTTTGAGAGTAACGAATATATTGGTCCCCACAGAAAATGAATGTTCTATTTTCATCTCCAAAGGTAGCATCTATTTTTTCTTCTTCTAGCAGATTGTTTCTGATTCTTCCTAAGTGACCTATTGGCAACTCCCTGATTTCTCCTTGTGCCAAAGCTATACATTTATCTTCTATAAAGATGTAAATAGTGCCTATATTAGCTATTATTGCTTGTATAATAACTTCTTTATTATAATTATCATCTGTCTTGCCAATCTTATGATCCAGATTTTCAAAACCTTTTTCAAAACGTAGATTCTCATAGATTTTCTTTGGATAACCAAAATCAATATATCTATAATCACTTGATGAATAACGTACATATTGATCCCCGCAGAATAAATAAGTAATGCCATGTGAATCTACAAAAGAAGAATCTATTCTGTTAAGTTCAACAATGTTATTATCTACCTTACCAAAGACCTTGTTCAAGCTTTCTACATATGTATCAGTCCTTCTGTTCTCACCCTCCATTGGGTCTATGTTGATATTGACAAAGGCTCCATCTACCAATCTAGAATACTTATCTTCATCAAAGAAATAGATAGCATCATCTACACCTTTAAACAGAGTAGTAATCTTATCTAGTGGTATATTCTTCCACATCTTATTTATGTCTTTTGGATAAGACCATATTCCCTCTACATAATTATACTGTAGCTGTTTATCCCCATGAATCAGGTAGATGTTATCATCTTCTACATATACTGCATCAACTTGATCAAAGCCCTCTATAACAAACTGCATTGGTATATTCCACCATTGTTCATCAACAGTTTTAGGGAATCCTGTATCAGGTTTGCTATAATCCTTACCGGAATACTGAACATATCTAAATCTTCCTTGTTCATCTGGTTTTTCTAATAAGAAAGTTTTATCCTCTATGACATAAGCGATATTTACATTTTTTAATCCAAAATGTTCTTCTATGAGTTTTGGTACTTTATCAATATAACCATATTCTTTTGATGACTCATGATTATATATAACGTATTGATCCCCACTGAATAAATAGGTATTACCATCAACACCAACTAATCCTGCATCTATATGATTATTCTTAATAATATTATTATCTACATATCCCCATTCTTCTGCTATACTATACTCTTGCTTGGATAAGAAGTTGTAACATGTATGATACATATTATCTTCTTCTATATTACCCGCATCATCTTCAGAATCTTTATTATTAAAATCATAGAAAGCATATGTATTACCATCTGTTCCCTCAAGAATGGAAGATATTCTCCTATTATCTTCTATAAGCTTACCGTCACCATTATCATCTAATGGTCTAAGCAATGGTGGTAAAATTTCCGTTAGCTTTATACCATCCAAGCTTTCTAAATCATTGCAGTGTTTATAGTTACCATCCTTTTGAGTACGCATATAGATGTTTCCTTCATGAGTAAATACACATGTAGGTATTTCAGCCTCCATAAGTGAATATGTTTTATCTAGAACTTGTGATACAGATTCTACAAGTATAGTGCAAGTACCATCTTTGAAGAAGTACATATTCCTACCATTAGCCATAGCACTATCTATTCCATTGGAGAAGTCTATATCCAGATTCTCAAACCCTGGTTCTTCAGATAACTCTTCAGCTATGTTCTTAGGATAACCCTCATCTACATATCTGTTCATATTAAAAGGTAGAGTATATCTATAATATTGATTACCGGAGAATACATAAATACGCTCTTTAAGTTCATCATTATCAGGTATTTTCACGGTCATAGAAGCATCCACTAATCCTGTATCTGCAATATTATTTTTTACATTACCCCAAAAGTCCATGATTCTAATTGGTACATTACTATCTATTTTTGAATAATCCTCAATCTTATAACTTATGTAATGTTCATTAGAGAAGATATATACTTTTCCATCCTTGCCCGTAAAAGCTGCATCAACATGTTCAAATGGCATATCCCCCCAAGTATCTGACATCAAGACAGGTTCTGACCACCATCTATATTGATTATCAAAATAAATATATCTGTTACTTGAGAATAAATAAGTACGTCCTTGTTGGTCAGTAAAAACAGCATCAATAGTATCAAAATATCTATCTGGTAGATCAGTTTTTGTTAAAGCAAAAGGCAAATTCCACCAGTTATCATCTAAAGTCTTTGGATAGCCTTCATCCACTACGGTATAATCATTAGTAGAATATCTAACATACTTCATGGACTCACCATCTGTCATACCACATAAGTAGGTTTTGCCATCTAGTACAAATGCCGCTGTTACCTCTAATAGTGAATCCCAATCAGATTCTATAAATCTTGGATAACCAGAATCAACAACCTTATAATCTTCACCTGAATAGCGATAATACTGGTCTTTACTAAACACATAAGCCTTACCATCTAATCCTACAAATGCTGCATCTACTTTACTATTTCCAATTATATTATTCTTAACAATACCCCACTGTTTAGATGTTTCTTCCTCGCTGCCTGATACATGGAATCCTTTATCATCACAGGTTATATTAATGGATTTACCATCTGATAATAGGCAGATGCCATCGTCTGTGTTAATAGCTACATCTATTCTCTTTTTAAAATTATAAGGTAATTGTGGCATCCATGTATCAATAGTAAGAGGATAACCTTCTTCCACATATACTCCATTATTTTCTATATTATTCCTATAGCATATAACTTGGTCACCAGCAAATAAGTAGTATCTGTCTTCCATAGTGAAAGCAGCATCAATATGTCTCATTCTATTGAAATTATTTTTAACATGTCCAAAACGGTCTAAAATCATTTTTGGATGTACATAATCATCTGAAGATACATATACATCATCCTTGAATAAATATCTTTTATGGTCTATTCCCACCATTGATGCATCTATAGACTTATGAAAAAACGGATGAATTTCTTTACCAAACTCTTCCTTCCAATTTTTATTAATATCTTTTGGATAGCCTTCATCCATATATTGAATCTGGTCATTAATATTTACGTCCAATAAATATCTAATATATTGACCTTTTGAAAATAAGTAGGTTTTTCCTTGTTCATCTACGTAAGCTCCATCAATCTTGTCAATATCAGAAAAGTTATTTTCTACTTTTCCCCATTGTCTCTCTTTTATTTCCCATAGATCAGAATTGGTAGTTTTACAATAGTAATTAGTTCCTGATATGATGTGAATTGTACCTGATGAATCTACAAAAGCAGCATCAACACAGAATGGGTTCACACCTTGCTCGCTATACTCATAATAGAATCTATCTATATCTGTTAAACCTTGATACAACTCATCTTCTTCATCTTGTTCCTCTATAACCTTAACTGTAGCAGCCATATCCCTTACATAGGTATAATCATCAGCAGAATATGCATAATAATTATCTTTAGTAAAGAGATATATTATAGAGCCTACCCCTTCTAAGATGACATCAAATGTATCAATACCCTCTAGCAAAATTAAATGCTCTGGAAATTTCTCTGTTAATTGTTGGTCATGAAAAGCTACTTCTATCTGATCTGTAGTAAGCCCTAATTTTCCTATCAATATAGCAATCTGTTTCGCTCTACGATAGAGGTTGTTAAATCTTGTGCTGTTAGGTTCTAACATAAGCTTATCATTTACATTAACAGCTTCTATTACAGGACCCATGAATTGTTCCACTAAACTATTATGGGTTCCAATGATATTATTCATAACAACACTAATCTCATCTGCTCCAATACCATATACATCTTGTAAAGCAGTAAGTAATGTCTCCTCCTGGATTATTGCCTGATCTATAAGAATCTGAGTAATATCATCTATTTCCTGTTTTATTTCCTTAGCTATATCATGTAATAAGAAGAAGATATCCTTATTGTAATCATCAAATCTCTCTATTTTGAAAATAAGTGCATTATTCACATCTAAGAAATAATCTATCTCTTGTCTATTAAGCTTATAATCATAGGTATACTCACAGGTTTCCAACATTTCCACAAGCTCTTCTTGCTCCATCTCATTCAATCCTAATTCTTCTAAAGCAGCAGGCTTAACTCTGTATCTGTCAATTACCTCTACTATTTTACTCATATGATTGAAAATGATTTCTTCCTCGATATTAGTGAAATAATCACCAAGCTCGAAGCATTCCATGTTGGAGTTCTGACTGAAGAAATTATAACCTTCTGAAGTTATCTTTCCATTTCGTAAGTATCTTCCTTCTAAATTTTTGTATATATCTGATGCAACAATATAACCTGATACTCCTCTAAGCATAGTATCATCCACATTATAAAAATAGTCTTTCACCTCTATAATATGTTTTTTTATGGCATCCAGTATTTCAAAACGATAAGGATAATAAGAAATAGCTAAGTTAAAATCCTCAATAGATTTATTAAGCAATTCTTCTTTATCCCTAATAATATGCTCATCATCTATATAATCGTTAAATAGTAGATTAGTCATAAGCTTTTCTGTATCCAATTCGCTTATAGGTAAATGTGAAAAGATAGTACTATCCAGAACAATATCCTTATCTGTAAACTTCTGCATATTGTCTTTTATAACTTGATATACCTCTTTAGCATAATCTGCTATATCAGCATTAACCATAAATAATAACTTGTTCTCCACAAATCCAAAGAACTCAGGGTCTATGACATTACTATCTTCATCTATATAATTATTGAACAGTAAATTATCATATAGTTCCTGTTGCTCACCTTCTGATAAATTCATTTTCTCAAAGTCAGATGTATATAATGACATTAATACATCTTCACTAGATTCCTCTTCACTTAAAGCTTCTTCATAAATATTAGCTATTATGTCAAAAACATCATCCCTCATTTTGCTAAAATCCGTAGTGATTTGGAAATTTTTTTCCTTCTCTGGGCAAGTATTTTCATTGATATCACCTTTTGTATTAATATAACCTCTATAAACCAGATTATTTTTTAGTTTTTTAAGAATCTTCTCTTCTAAACCAGTATTAATAAAATCCTCTAGCCCTAGAAGATCCAAATGATTAACAGCGGCATATACAACTTCAGAAACCTTCTCTATATCCTTATCTTTACTGCAAAGAATAAGACCTCTATTCTCATGAGAAACAACTTTACTATCACACCCTATAATATAACGATAAATAGCTCTTGAAGTTCTATCATCACGATTATCAGTTGTTAATACTTGTGGTTCAAATAGTAAGGCTTTAAACTGAGTATAAAGATTATTCAAGAAATCTATCTTAGCTTTTTTCTCTTCTTTCAGAGCTTTTATTTCTTCTGTTTCTTCGTCATTGTCTAACTCATCCTCTTCAATAGCTTGAAATCGCAAAGTTATCTGACGTAATTCTTCACCAGTAAAATCGTTCTCCTGCATCCATTTAGTAATAGATACTATAAGTTGTATTAGCCAAATATTATTTGTTACATCATTGCTTGAGAAGATTGTGTAACAGTCCCTAGCACTAGGATTATAAGCAATTAACCTGTCAAATACATTATGAACTCTTATAATAGGATCATCAGTTATAACATCTAATATATAGCATAGTTCTTTTACGGATATATCAAGGAACTCAGTCACTGTGGCTACTCTATTGAGAAGGGTTAAATTAGTTAATAACATATCCTTTGTTACTTTTAAACCTTCAATTCCTAATCTATCAGTGAAACATGTTATAAAAGTTGCCACATCTTCCTCTGTCATCTTAAGAGCTTTACACAATCTTACTCTAAAATCTATATTATCATCACTCATGAGATCATCTTCATTAACTGGTAGGATTCTAGTATATTCACTGTTCTCGTACTCAGGGTGAAGAGTATCTGTCACTGGGATGTAATTTTTATCAATGGCAGTAATATCACCATTGTATATTCTATTAAATAAATCAATAGGCTGCTCTTCATTACCTGTTCCTAGAGTATTCATGGATACAAGTAGTCCACATGTCATATCCATGGGCAACTCATAATCTTTATGTAATTTCAGGATATATGCCATATGTAGAATAGCTTTTTCATCAAGTATATTATTGCAACAACTCCTAAGAATCATATCTAATTCTACAAATGATATTTGTGTCTTCTTAGCTAGATAAATAAAAAGATATGCACGTTTTAACCATATCTGCATATCCTCATTATTTTTAAAACCTATAAGTTTTTCTTGTTTCTCGTCTAATACAGCATAACCTGATAAACTATTATTCAAGTAGAAGCTTCCTGCATATTCTGATTCATTGTCACTAAGATTTCCATATAGTAATTCTAGTAATTCTTTAAATGTAATCTTAGTCTTTCTCATGAATCTCTTTACATTCGCAAGTAGAGTATTGACATCTTTTTTCAAAAGGTTATCTATATTGTCACCTTCTAAGTCATCTGCTTCTTCGTCAATATCTCCTTGAGTAATACCATAGAGTGATATTAATTCAGTTGTATTATTACAGATATGATTATAAGCTTCCTCTGATAGTCCTAAATATTCTCTTGCTATAATATTATTGCTCTCATTACGTAATTCCTCATTACTATCTATAGAAAAGAGCTTATATAATTGTTCCTGTGTTATATCCATATGTGCTAAATAGTTTTTTATCTTCTCATGTTCTAGATTGAATGGAAGATTAATCGGATGTTTAGCTCCTTTTAATACCTCATAAGTATCTCCTTCTACTCTTCCTTCCAATATTTCATTAACGATATCTAGATAAGGAACCATAGTAAAAGTATTTTCTTCGTCTAGAAGTATATGAAGAATATCTTCTCTTCTCAGATTCCATAAGCTACTATCGGCTTCTTCATCAAATTCATCTTCATATAATTGTAGCAAATCAGCTAAATAAGCTGCTGGTGATAGAACAGATCTAGCATCATCGCCTTCTCTGAAATCTATCTCTCCAAAGATTTTTTCATAACTTGAAAAATCAGTATTGTTATCTTGACTCATTTTTTAACACTCCTTTCTTATTATAATTGTTGGTGAAATCTAGTAGCCTCAATATGAGGTTCATGGTTCTGCTTCAACCTCATGTATTTGACAGCAATTTGACTTCTCACCATTTGGGCATTGTGATACATGGCATTTGCTTCTTCTAAATCATTAAAGAGATCCCCATACTCTTTTAAAAAGTGTTTCTTAGGTATGGACGCAATCTGCACTGCTGAATGCAGATTATTATTAAGTAAATTCTTAATGACTGTAACTTCATCTTGACTTTCAGGTAATATTTTTAGTAATCGCTGCCAAGCTTTTAATAAAAGCATAAGCTGGTCTTTATGTTTTTTTAATCTGTCAAAGCATAAGGTAGAAACCACTTGTTCGTCCAACAAGTTCATACTTCTTAAGCAAATATCAGGATTCTTAGCAAAGAACTGATCTAGATGCTTAAATTTCTCTTTTGAAAAATCCATTACTTTCACCTCTTTCATTATTTTTAATTTAATACAATGTTGGTAAATGTGAAAAAGCTCCTGTAAGGGCTTATTCCTCACAAGAGCTTTTTTGCTATTGTATTACATCTTATATATTACATTATTATTGTCTTATTTGGTTCCTTAGTATTTCTTGTAATTGTGTTTGATTGTTCTAGTGGTTGTCTTGTATGTGTCTTCCTTTACTTATCGATCTAAATTAATATAACTATTTTTCATAAAACCACTTGAAATCGCTCCGTTAGGACATATATTCTTACATTCACCACATCGAATACACTCCGTACTGTTAATATTTTTGGTTATTTCTACACCCATTTTACATTTTTCTTCACAAAGTTTGCAATTTGTGCACTTTTTACTATCAAGATTCATTTGATAAAAGCTAAATTTGTTGAACAATGAATACATAGCTCCAAGTGGGCACAAATATTTACAGAATGGTCTGTATGTAAAAACAGCAGCAACAACTATCGCAATTAAAACTCCAAGTTTCCAATTAAACAGAAAACCAAGATTAGCTCTAAGACTTTCATTGGCTGTTATAAGAGGCCACGCTCCCTCCAACACTCCAGCAGGACAGATCCATTTACAAAAATAAGGGGGCGCAATTCCAAATTTATTTGTAATAAATATAGGCATAAATATAACAAAAATTATTAATATAATATATTTTATATATCGTAATAGTTTATCAAATATTTTCAGTATTTTTACTTTAGGCACTGGTATTTTATACAATAAATCTTGAATCAAACCAAATGGACATAAAAAGCCACATATAAACCTTCCAAATAGTATGCCAAATAGCATGATAAATCCTAAAATATAAAATGAAAAATTATGCCTATTACCACCAAGTACTGCTTGCAAAGATCCAATTGGACAAGCTCCAACAGCTCCAGGACAAGAATGACAGTTTAAAATAGGCACACAAACTCCCTTACTATTGCCTTTAAAAATCTTGCCTTTAAAAAAACCTATCAAATAACCATTAAAAATAGCCGCTGCTAATATCTGTATAATAAGTCTAACTCTTGATTGTTTTTTTACGTCTTTATTCCTTTTATTCATTATCCAATACCAATACACTCAAGACAAATATTTGTAGCTTTTTTCAACACCACTAAGTGTTCCTCTCTTATAATTCCAATTAATATAAATGTAAATGCAGTGATTAAAACCACTGCATTTAATTTATATTTTTTTTTAGTCAGTTTCATTATATACCTCCTTATTTTCCAATAAGTTTAAGTGCATTATTTATAAGATTAGTATAACCGTCCACAACATTTTCTCCAGGAACACCAACTTGAACTTCACCAATTACATTTCCACTAGCATCTACAAATACAGTCGTTGGTAAAGCATCTATATACTTATAAAAAGTATCTTCCAAATTCTCATTGCCTATAATAGTCTGAAATTTAACACCAGCGTCATCTATTATGCTTTTTACAAGTTCATTTTCACTATGCCCATCTGTACAAATTGAAATAACATTTACATTTTTTGGTAAACTTTCGTATAGCTTTTGAATTTCTGGCATTTCTTTCACACAATGTCCACACCACGTTGACCAAACATTAACCATCGTTATATCATAATTTTTGAAAACATCTTGGCTCAATTCAGCACCATCAATTGTATTAGCCGTGAAGTTTGTCATAGTACCTGCAAAAACATCTGATTGCTCTTTATCATTCGTCAGAAAATCCTCTTCTTCTACTTCTTTGAATATACATATATTATCTTTGATATAATCAAATTCATCGATGAATCCGTTTAATTCTTTCTTTTCTTCATCTGTCAGTTCACATTCACTTATATCATCATTATATGTAAAATAAAAAGTATGACCATCAAATTCAAATAACTTTTCTACATTACTAAATTTTTTCTTTAAATCTTCAATGAACGTTTTGCTTTCATCGTCTGTTTGATCTTCTTGTACCACTGCGAATAAATCAAAAGTATTTTTATGAAATTCTTCCCAAAGTTTATCTTGTTCCTCATCACTCATTTTTTCTAGAACTTCATCAGTAAGAATCAGGGATTTAGCTTTTTCTGTTGTATAGTTCATAGCTATTCCTCTTTGCATAATGAAAATATCAGTTTTAAAGTTTTCTTTTTCCCTTTCAGTAAGAATTTTTTCTGTCATGGTAATGCCAATTCCACTTTGTTTGTTAACCAAGGTGGCTTTATTTTTTCTTGCTACATACTCTTTTCCTGTAATACTTTTCATACTTTCCGAATCATATTCAGAGTTGACTGTATATCCATCAATTACCTTGATATTATCTTTTTCTACTTTTTCCACTTTTTCCACTTTTTCCACTTTTTCACTTTGACCACATCCACTCATTGTTAAAATCACCAAAACAGATGCAATTATTACAGACATTATTTTTTTCATATTCTTTAATCTCCTTCAATATTTTACCAATTAAAAAATTATAACACTTATTTTAAATACCACTATACAAACTTGTACCATCATCTAACTTGAAAACATTACACCTCTTTCTGGTAAATATTCATCTTGGTAATTATAATGTTACTTGCCTTTTCAAAGTTAGTTTATCAAAAATTTGTATCATTTTTTATTCATAATTGCATATTATTTGTATCATAGTTGAATCAATGATATTTCGATATCTAAAGTTGTCTTATCAGCTCCTTTTATTAATTGATTTACATAGTAATATTCAAATTTGTTTTCTTCATCTGTATTACTAAAACATGATGAATATGCGTTTCTTGTTTTTTTTCCAACAAAATTTTCTTTACTAAATCCTAAATAATCAAAAAAATTATAAATAGAATTGTTAGCATAGCCATCTCCTTTATGATCTTTTTCAAAATAAATGAATTGATATATTACATAGTAATCTGCATCAAAAATTAAGCTTATATGATATTTTGAATTGTCTATGATTGCTTCCCAAACATTCACTTGTTTATCAGATTTTTCTAAACTTGTATATGTCATTTTGTCAAGAATTATATTTTCTAAATCTACATTTATTGTTTTTTCATTTGGAAGAATACCTAGAGTTTTTAGTACTATTATCTGTTCCATCAACTTGTTTTTTACAGATGTTTTTTCATTTTCTCTTATGTTGTCATACTCTATTCCTATCAAATTCACATCTAAATCATTCATTGCATCTGATAATATCTTTATTCTCTCTTTTATACCTAACCCTTTTATATCTTCATTAGATGATACTTCTATATTATTGAAATTAATTTCTTCTAAAATTATTTTCTCATATAAATTTTCCATATTGAAATATGTCAATAGAGGCTTTAGAGCTGTAATAGTAAATAATACAAATACAATTAAATAACTTCTAATTTTTTTCATTTACTTTTCCTCCTATTAAAAACCAATTCAACTGTAGTTCCAATATTAATTTCACTATATATATTCATTTTCGCATCATGCTTTTCAATTATAACTTGACTTAAAGACAGACCTAGGCCTGCACCATTTTTATTTCTCACCCTAGATGGATCAGCCTTGTAAAATGGTTCTTTTATTTTTGATAATATTTTAGAATCAATCCCTATTCCTCTATCTTTAATTTTTAGAGTGTAATATTGCCCCTCTATTTTTCCATTTATAAATATTTTTTCTCCATCCTTACTTGCTTTTTGTGCATTATCTACTATATTTACAATCACCATATTGACGAGTTCTGGCTCTATTACTAAAAAATCATTTTCTATATTCAGTTCCAGTTTTATATTTCTCTGATTAAGATAATATTTTAGATTCTCTGAAATTGATTCTATCCACATTTTTATTTGTACTTCAACAAATTTCAATTCTTGATTTTTTATAGCCATAATTTGTAAAAGTCTTTTTGAAAGCTGTTCTAATCTCTTTCCTTCCGAAAAAATATACTCTGCTCCTTTTTGTATTCGATTGATATCATTTGGATTAGTACGTAGCATATCTGCATATCCTATAATAGCAGTAAGTGGAGTCTTTACTTCATGAGAAAATGCTGAAACAAAATTTTCTTTGTTTTGAGATTCTTCTTCTACCATTTCTACATAATTTTTTAGTGAATCCGCCATTTTATTAAAATTTCTAGCCAATTCTGCTAATTCATCATTTCCATTTACTTTTACTCGTTTTTGAATATTACCTTCTCCCATTTCTTCAGTTACTTTGTTCAATTCAACAACTTGGTGAAGCAATACTTTAGAAAATACAACAGACATCATCACTGAAATAAAACTCAGTAATATCGTTGTTTTAATTAAAACTTCATATTGCTGTTTCTGATTTTTAAATATGTGCGTTATATCTTTATATATAAATATATAGTACACATTCTCTAAAAAAACAAATGGTCTGATTGTCTTTATATAATTTTTTTCTCCAACTTTTTCAAATGTATATGCTCTTTTGTTTATTTCTAATTTATCTAGCCATTCACTGTTTAAATTTTCACCGCTCCACCAATCTAAATCGATATTAGTTTTAGAAAATATATTAAAATTTATTTTTTTTCCCTCTACATTTATATTTATAGAATCAGCTATCTCTTGAATTACAAAATCTTTATACGTATTGTTTATACTTCCAAGAGTCTTTGAATTATAACCTTTAGTATCGTTTTTCAATAAATTGTATATGGTTTCAGTTATGTTTTTAGATATATTTCTTTGTTCCGATAAGAGCATTTGAAAATTTGTATCGATTATAAATGATCCTCCAAATGTAAAACAAGTAATCACTATCCAAAGTACTCCTACAACTACTTTTATTGAAAATTTCAAGACTTAAACCTCCAATCTATAGCCTACCTTATAAACAGATACTATTTTATCTTCAAGTCCTAATTTCTTTCTCACTCTTTGTACATGTAAATCAACAGTTCTACTATCACCAAGATAAACCTCATTCCATACTTGGCTATATATCTGTCTTCTATAAAGTGCTTTATTTGGATTTCTCGCAAACATTACTAATACATAAAATTCTTTTGCTGTCAGCTGTATGTATTTGCCACTTTTAATTACTTGCATAGAGTACAAATTTATACTTATATCATCTATTTGATAAATACTATCTGCCTTATCATATCTTCTAAGTACTGTCTCTACCCTAGCTATTAATTCTGATATCTCAAATGGTTTTGTTATGTAATCTTCAGCACCCGCTCTAAGTCCTTTAACCTTATCTTCTAATTCGTCTTTTGCTGTCAAAAATATAACAGGAATTGAAAGCGTTTTACTATATTCTAAAATTTCATACCCATTTATATAAGGTAACATTATATCTAATAATACTAAGTCAAAGTTTTTCTTCTCTAAAATGTCGGCTGCATATCGCCCATCATAGGCGCAGGTGCACTCATATCCTTCACATGACAAACTCATCTCTATAAGGTCTGATATAGCTCTTTCATCTTCCACTATTAATATTTTTATCATTTGAAAACCTCCCTCTATAAGTACTAACTAATATTCTATAATACATTTTATTTGCATCTAAATTGTATCACAATCATACAATGCATATCAAAAATTAAAATTGTATAATCTATCCACGTACCATATCATGAAATGTAATGGAAAAAGTTTCTTCAAGTTAACTTTTGCGAATGCATTTTCTTCAATCTTCCTTTCTTTTTTTCATTAAAAGTCAAAATAATTAATCAAAACCATTTATATTCCCTTTTATTTATTGTATAATTTATATAATAAATAAAATTATATATACAAATAAGTCTTTTATAATTAATTTTTTATCTATTTTTTTTTTCAAATTGGGGAGGATATTATTATGAAAACTAACAAAAAATCAATTCTATTCAGTTTTGATGGCAAACCGTCTTTTAAAAATGTTGCACCATTAGGACTTCAGCATGTTGTTGCAATGATTGTAGGCTGTGTTACCCCAGCCCTTATTGTTGCAGGTGTTGCAGTACTCAATCCTAGTGATAAAGTTTTATTAGTTCAAGCTTCATTATTTTTTTCTGGAATAGCTACATTAATTCAAATTTTTCCAATAGGTGGGGTTATTGGCTCAAGACTACCTATAATTATGGGAGTAAGTTTTGCATATGTGCCTACATTAACAGCTATAGCTGGTGAATTCAACATAGCTACAATATTTGGTTCACAAATAGTAGGTGGTTTAGTTGCAATATTATTTGGTGTTTTTCTAAAAAAACTCTCCTATTTGTTTCCCCCTCTTGTTACAGGTACAGTTATACTATCAATAGGTTTATCCCTTTACCCCGTTGCCATTAAATATATAGCAGGTGGTGTCGGTTCACCTAATTTTGGCTCTCCTCAGAACTGGCTAGTTGCAATGATAACTCTTGCAGTTGTAATATTTTTCAATCATTTCACTAAAGGAACTTTTAAACTTGCCTCTATTCTAATAGGTATGATTGTGGGTTATGTAATTTCTATATTCCTTGGAATGGTATCTTTTAATGCTGTTCGGGAAGCAAGTCTATTTCAAGCTCCTAGGTTTATGCATTTTGGTATCAATTTTAACACTACAGCAATCATATCTATGGTTATTATGTATGTTGTAAACTCTGTTCAAGCTATTGGTGACTTATCTGCTACAACAGGCGGTGGTATGGACAGACTTCCTACTGATAAAGAACTGTCTCACGGAATTATAGGTTCTGGTTTTACAGGTATTATTTCTGCTCTATTTGGATGTATGCCAACTGCAACCTATAGCCAAAATGTCGGTATAGTCACTGTGACCAAAGTTATAAATAAATGGATATTCATTTTTGCATCTTTTATTGTTATTTTAACAGGACTTATTCCAAAATTTGCATCTATACTAACAACAATTCCTCAGTGTGTTCTAGGTGGCGCTACTATATCAGTTTTTGCCATAATAACAATGACAGGAATCAAAATGATTGCTGCCAGTAATCTTAACATGAGAAATTGTGCAGTTATTGGACTTTCTGTTGCTTTAGGTATGGGAATCGTACAAGTTCCTGATTCCCTTGCTCTATTTCCATCATGGTTTATATCTATATTTGGAAAATCTTCTGTTGTCGTAACTACACTAGTTGCTATACTTCTAAATCTTATACTTCCAAAGGATAATTCTAAAGATATTTCTTCTAATACATCGGAGAATGTTAAGTCTGATACATAGAACCTTAGTGATAAATATATTTAAGATTTAAGTTAGTATTTTTAAAAGAAGTTGAGTAGTATTATTATATACTAACACTCAACTTCTTTTATTTTAGTTATCATTTATAAATAACTTGGAATTACTGACATGTTATTATTTAAGTGTATCTAATTCATAGTTCTTTCCTTTGTATTCTTACTACACACTCCACATGCCAATTGTGTGTGTTGTTAATAATTTTATTTATCCCCTTAATAAATCCTAATAAATAGTTATTAATTTTCCTGCAAACTTTCCTGGGGTCACATGATATATTTCTTTAATATCACAAAGAACTAACTCAATCTCAGTATTTTTATCATCATCTATTTTTAAATCTTTCCTGAATTTTACAACTTCATAAGTATTTTTTTCTTTATCTTCTAATATTCTTTCTCCTTTTAATTGATAACCTTTTAATATATTCCATATAGTAACTGAAATATTACTATTTGATGCATTGTCAAAGGATTTTATATCCTTTTTACTTACACCTAAAGCCACTATATTGTTATATATCTTAATCCATTTAACAAATATAATTTCTGGATACTTCATATTACTCTTAAATGACGCAAAACATTTATCGCAAGAGTTAATATACTCAATAATCTCTTCTTTTTCTTTCATTAAAATACCCCTCCTAAATAATCTCTTTTTCAAATTTATCAACCTTTATTAGAATAATTCCTTTACAATTTATCTTGATATTTTTATTCTGTGCATTTTCCCTTGCATATTTTTTTGCTCCTCTAATTGCCATTTTGTATAAGAATCCAGAAGTTTTGTAAAGACATTTACCGCTCATTTTATAAATTTTTCCAGTATCTATAATTGATAAAGTTGCATATGGATTATTGATTATATTAGTCTTCGTTTTGTTCATAAACTGGTCACTGATCAATACTTTACTATGAGCAATTACATGTTTTGAATGAATAGGCACAATATTCACGATACCTTCATTTGACGAGGTTGCTAGCACAGCATCTTTTTTAATTTCAAAAATCCTTTTATATGCTTTTAAATTTATACTATTTTGCAATAACTCAGAGCTGTCATTTTTTGTAATTATATCTTTTACCAAAACCATTAAGCCAATTAAACCTATCACTAACATAATTCCATCCTCATATACTTGGTATTTTGGTATTTGTACAAGTGGTGGAAATGGCACTGCCCATAATAATAGTAAAAAGAATAAAAATTTGTTATTTCGCTTTTTTGCTGTAATAAAAAGCAGTAAAGCATATGTTGTTGTAGGACATGGAAGTGTTCCTGGTATAATCCAATAAGACATCTCTTTCCCAAGCAATCCACCAACAAAAGGATAAACTAATATAGCAATAATGCCACCTATAAAGAATCTTCGCTTCCATCCATCTTTAGGAAATTGAAATTGTAATTTATTTAGTTTTAGATCTATTCCCAGTAGAAAAGCAATAAGTAAAAATAATACTCCTTGACTGACTCTAAGCCCTAAAGGAAAACCTTCGCTAAAGAAAAAGAATCTTATACCTATAAATACGTTCATTGCCGTTAAGCAGGTTTTTATCATGATATTAGCTTTCTTCTCTTTGCCAAACATAAGATATGCTGTAATAGATAAAATAACTATCAAAGCAATCCATTGTAATGGAAAAATACTTTTGTTATATGTGGTAATAACTTCCCACCAGTCGTTTTTTTGTAACATATAATCCTCCTTTTTATATACCTGGTATACAATATGTTGTTTTTTTGCCGGCTCACTCGCCGGCACGTAATATTTCATTTAATTTTGTTAAAAAATTCTCCAATACTTGAAGTTCTTCTTCTTCCATGGAATCCATAAGTCCATAAATTTCTCCAAAACGCTTTTTTTCAAAAGCTTCATGCCCTTTAAATGCTATCTTCCCCCTCGTGGTCAGACCATAAATAACTTCTTTCTTATTGTCAGGTAGTTGGGTCTTATATATCAAGTCTTTTGCTAACAGTTTCTTAACAAATTTTTGAACTCCTCCCTTTGTTATATCCATAATCCTCGCAATCTCTGTCATATTTGATTCAGGATTTTTTCCTATAGCAACAATGGTATGGATTTCAGATGCATATAACAAATCTTCTGTTCCAAAATCTTTAGGCGTTTTTTCGATTTTTTCAAATAATTTCATGGATGTAAAGTATTGTTTAATAATGTTTTTATAATTCTTCATGTGATCACCTAATTAAATTGTATACCAGGTATATTATTTTGTCAAGTATTAACTATGTATTTATTCAAAATAAATAGGACATAATCAATTGTGGTACACTAAGACATTATCATAAATCAATCATACAATATCCATAACAAGAATTATTCTGTCAAGCATTTTTGAAAAT